>NZ_JBEOWM010000036.1:0-64525 GCF_040296045.1 Streptomyces sp. NPDC002490
CCGCCGCCGCCGACCGCCAGGGCGGCGCGCACCGCCCGGGCGCTCCCCCCGGTCAGTCGGGCGACGCGCGGTGCGTGCTCGTAGGCTCGGGGCCGGTGGGGCGCGCCGCCCGGCCCCGCACGGCCGACCGCGGGGCGAAACCGAGGTCGCTGAGGCTGCGTCCGGGGAACATGTGCAGGAACACCCGCTCGTAGGCGTAGTTGGGGCAGCGGATCTCCCCGGCCTCCACCCGCCCGATGTAGCGGGCGTCGCAGCTGACCCGCTCCCCGATCTCCCGGGCCGCCCGGCGCACCGCCGCCGCGAACTCGCCGGGCGAGCGCGCCCCGCGCAGTGCCCGGAAGGCCGTGTTGGTCCGGGGCGCGGTCGCGGCCGGAGTCGGCGGGGGGAGCGCGGGCGTCCGCGGCGACCGCGCCGGTGCTGTGTCGGGGTGCTCGGGTGACGACGCCATGGCCGGACCTCTCGTGCGCGCGTGCCGGACCCCACCGGCCCCGGCCGTCTCCGGCCGACCGTGTGCCGCGTCGCCCCGCACCGGGTGCCGAGGCCCGCACGGGCTCGGGGGAGCACGAACGTACCGGCTGTGAACGGGTCGCCACACAGCGTTTGCGTACAAAACGGATATCCCATCCGTGATCTGCCATGAACTGCCATCCTTTGCGGCGGCGTGGCGCCGTAGCCGTTGACACCGTTCCTCCGTTGAACCCGGCGGACGGGGAGCCATCCGTCAGCGATCCGCTCGACCGAGGAGGGTCCGTGTTGGAGGCCGGGACGAAACCCAGCGCACCTGCCGTGCCGGAGGCGCCGCCGGGCGCCGTACCCGAAGGGGGCCCGGCGCCCGCGACGAACACCACGAACGCCATGAGCTCGATGGACGTGACCAGTGCGACGAGTGTGATGAGTGCGACGAACGAGTCGGGCCGTGTCGGCGCCGACACCAGCGGGAACGTTCTGCCACTGCCCGGGGCGGCGGCCGGATGCGACCTGGTCACCGTGCCCGCCCGACAGGGGCTGGAGGCCGTGGACATCCTGCGCCGCGACGCCGACGCCTCGGTGGGCCCGGTGCTGCACGACAACCGGTGCCGCACCCTGGGCTTCCTGGTGCCGCCCGGCACCGCGGAGGGCTGGGACCTGCCCGGCAGCTCCTGCACCCGCACCCTCGGCCGCGGCATCCCCACGGACGGGCTCGCCGACGACCGGCCGGCGGGCCCCGCCGCGCCCGCCCCGCCGCCCCCCGACCCCGGGCCGACCGCCCCCGCGGACCTGGTCGACGAACCCCCGGGCACCGGCTGGCTGCTCCCGCCCGGCACCACCGGCCAGGTCACCGATCCGGCGGTGCTCCGCGAGGCGCTGGGCCGGGCCGCCCGGATGATCGAGGCCGCCGACAACCGCTGCTGACCGCCCCGCGCCGCCCCGCACCCGCGGGGCGGTTCCGGCGACGGCGCCCGACGATAATGGGCGCATGGCACGCGAACGGACGAGGGACCGGGGCCGGCGGGAACGACGCGCACCCCGGCGCGCCGAGGTCGACGGCGGGACGGCCGTCCTGGAACCCGACCCGGACCGCCCGGGGGCCTGGTCCCTCCTGATCGACGGCGTCCCCCAGTCGCACGTCGACCTCGACGACCCCGCGCACCTCGTCTTCGAGTACCAGCGCCGCCTCGGCCACGTCGTGGACCTGGTGGCCCCGGCCGGCCGGCCGCTGAAGGTGCTGCACCTCGGCGGGGGCGCCTTCACCCTCGCCCGCTACGTCGCCGCCACCCGGCCCCGCTCCACCCAGCAGGTCGTCGAACGGGACGCCGCCCTGGTCGCGTTCGTCCGCGCCGAACTCCCCCTGGACCCCGCGGCACGGGTCCGGGTCCGGACCGCGGACGCCCGGGAAGCACTCGGCAGATTCGCCGACGGCTGGGCCGACCTGGTCATCTCGGACGCGTTCGCCGACGCCCGGACCCCCGCCCACCTCTCCAGCGTCGAGTTCCTGACCGAGGTGCGACGGGTCCTGGCGCCCGGCGGCCACTACGTCGCCAACCTCACCGACGGCGGCCCGCTCGGCTATCTGCGCAGCCAACTCGCCACGGCGGCAACGCTGTTCCCCGAACGCGCACTGATCGCCCCGGCCCCGACGCTGCGCGGACGCCGGTTCGGCAACGCGATCCTCCTCGCGGCGGGCGTCCCGCTGCCGGTGGCCGCCCTCGGCCGGTGCGTCGCCACCGACCCCCACCCGGCCCGGGTCGAACACGGCCGGGCGCTGGTCGACTTCACCGCCGGCGCGCGCCCCGTCCACGACGCCACGGCCACCGCGTCCCCGGCGCCGCCGCCCGGCACCTTCGACTGAACGTCAGGAGACGCTCACCACACGGTCACCTTGGGCGCCTGGTCGTGCCAGCCGCAGTTCACGGTGATCCGCTTGTCGCCCGAGGCGAACACCACCCGGATCCACTTGACCTCGGGCTTGTCGAACACCTCCACCGACCAACCGGAGGCGGGCGTGGCGGACACCAACTCCGCCGAGACGGCCCCCATGTCGAAGACGACCCGGCCGCCCTCCGTGCTGGTGGCCTTGATCGCGCTCGGTGCGGACCCGGACGAACCCATCTGCTCCGAGACCCCCGTGTCCTCGGGCTCCCGGGTGGCGGGTTTGTCCCGTTCGGTGGCCGAGGTGGTGGGCGGGGCGCTCGGCTGCCCGGCCGGCGGGGGGTCGCCGCCGGACACGGCGGGCGGCGTCCGCGGCTGCGAGGGCGCCTGGGGCCGTTCCGGCGAGGGTCGCTCCTTCGCCGCCGGCCGCTCCTCACGCTCCTCGTCGTCATCGTCATCGTCGTCGTCCGGTGCGGGGAGCGGCAGCGCCAGCGGCGGATCGTAGGCCGTTCCGGACATGACCGTGTGCACGCCCCACCACGACAGCGTGACCGCTGCACCCGTCGCGAGCGTCCAAGCCGAGAAGTGAAGGAGTCCCCTGCGCATCGTCGGCCATCCTGCCCCACTCCACCCCCCGCTGTCGCCCCCTCGGACGTCCTCGGCCGTCTTCGTCCGGATCGGACGAGGGGTCACCCGCATGGCGTACGGTTGCCGCCCATGGCACGTGTGCTCGTGGTCGAGGACGATCAGTTCGTCCGCTCGGCCCTCATCCGGCATCTCACCGAGGCGTCCCACACGGTACGCAGCGTCGGAACGGCCCTGGAGGCGCTACGCGAAGTGGCGCATTTCTCCTTCGACCTGGTCATCCTGGACCTCGGCCTACCCGACCTGGACGGCTCCGAGGCGTTGAAGATGCTACGCGGACTCACCGACGTCCCCGTGATCGTGGCGACCGCACGCGACGACGAGAACGAGATCGTCCGCCTCCTCAACGACGGCGCCGACGACTACCTGACGAAACCGTTCTCGGTGGAGCACCTCTCGGCCCGGATGGCCGCGGTGCTCCGACGCTCCCGCGGCGGCACCGCCGAGGCCCCGCCCAGCCGGGTCATCCAGGTGGGCGGGCTCTCCATCGACCCGCTGCGCCGACAGGCCGAACTCGACGGCCTCCCGCTCGACCTGACACGGAGGGAGTTCGACCTCTTGGCGTTCCTCGCCGGACGGCCCGGGGTGGTCGTCGCCCGCCGGGAACTGCTCGCCGAGGTGTGGCAACAGTCCTACGGCGACGACCAGACCATTGACGTCCATCTGTCATGGCTACGACGGAAACTGGGGGAGACCGCGGCCCGCCCGCGCTACCTCCACACCCTGCGCGGGGTCGGCGTGAAGCTGGAGCCGCCGCGATGAGATGGGCTCTCGTCAAGGTGTGCCTCGCGGTCACCACGATGGTCGTCGTCGCCTTCGCCGTCCCGCTCGGACTGGTCATCAAGGAGATGGCCCGCGACCGCGCCATCTCCGACGCGGAACGGCAGGCCGCCGGCTTCGGGCCGATGCTCACCATCACCACCGACCCCAAGCAACTCGCCGGAGCCGTCGCCACCACCTGGCCCGGGGACAAGGGACGGATGGCCGTCCACGTCCCCGTCTCCGAGCGGCACACGGCCTTCACCGTGGGCACCTCGCGCGTCAGCGAACAGATGCTGGCCAAGGCCCGGTCGGCGAGCAGGGCCGTCATCCTCCCCGTCGAGGGCGGCTCCGCGCTGATGCACATCGTGGCCATCGGCGGCGGCAAGATCGCCGTCGTCGAGGTGTTCGTCCCCGACGCCGAGGTCAGCAACGGCGTCGTCATGGCCTGGCTGGTGCTCGGCGGCGTCGGCATCGGACTCGTCATCGGCTCGGTGGCCGTCGCCGACCGCCTCGGCGGCCGGATGGTGCAGCCCGCCCAACGGCTGGTGCGCGCCGCCGGTGAACTCGGCGAGGGCAAACTCGGCGCCCGGGTGCCCGAGGAGGGGCCGAAGGAACTACGGCTCGCCGCCGTCGCGTTCAACTCCATGGCCGACCAGGTCGTCCAACTCCTCGCCAACGAACGGGAACTGGCCGCCGACCTCTCGCACCGGCTGCGGACCCCGCTGACCGTGCTGCGGCTCAACGCGGCCAGCCTCGGCGACGGCCCCGCCGCCGAACAGACCCGGGCCGCCGTGCACCAGCTCGAACGCGAGGTCGACACCATCATCCGCACCGCCCGGGAGGCCAAGCCGCAGACCGCCGCGGCCGGGCCCGGCGCCGGCTGCGACGCCGCCGAGGTGATCCGGGAACGGATGGACTTCTGGTCCGCGCTCGCCGAGGACGAGGGACGCAAGGTGCGGGTCGCCGGGGTGGAGCGCCCGGTGCGCATCCCGGTGGCACGTGCCGATCTGGTCGCCGCCCTGGACGCCCTGCTCGGGAACGTCTTCCGGCACACCCCGGAGGGCACCGCCCTCGCGGTGGACGTCCACAACGGCGAGGACGCGGTCATCGTGCTGGTCTCCGACGCCGGTCCCGGCATCGACGACCCCACCACGGCGATGGCCCGCGGCTCCGGCTCCGGCAAGGAGGGCTCCACCGGCCTCGGGCTGGACATCGTGCGCCGGATGGCCGAGGCCACCGGCGGCGACGTCCGGATCGGCCGCTCGGTGCTCGGCGGGACGGAGGTCCGGGTGTGGATCCAGGTGGGGGCCGCCCGTGTGGAGGGCCGCGGCCACCGCGGCAAGGTCCGCAAGCGCCGGTTCGCCCTGCGCCGCGCCTGAGGCCGGGCGGGCGGGTCCCCACCGCGTCCCGTGCAGGCCCCCGCCCCGCGGACCCCGCGGGGACCCGTACCGCCCGTGCCGTACGCACCGCGCCCGGCGACCGTGCGACCCGTACCGCCCGCGCCGTTCGCATCCGCCCCGCGGTGCGCGACGCGCCGAGGGCCACCACCGCACCCGCCGATCCCACCGACCCGGGCGGTAGGCGCCCCGCCGGCCCCGACGGCGGCCCTGTGGGCGCGTGACCCCCTCGTCACCGCAGGTGAGACGTCCCGGCGGGCTCCTGGGATACCCCCAGGAGCCCGCCGGGATTCCCTTTTCGCTCTCCCATGTGGTCCTTAAGAGCGGCATAAGAAGCAACCCGGAGACGCCCGAGGGGGCGATTTGCCGGACTCGGAGTCGCTAGCGTGCTGACCGCGCCCCTCCCCCAGGGGGGACGCCGCACCCCGTACTCCGAGACAGGGAAACCCCATGACCACGACACTGCGACACCGGACCGGCCACCGCCCCCCAGCGGCCACCGCGCCCGCCGCGGGCGTCGTCGTCACCCGGGGCGCCCACCGTCCCACGGGTACGGCCCGAGCCGTGACGTTCGTCGCCGCGCA
Organism: Streptomyces sp. NPDC002490; assembly: GCF_040296045.1. NCBI lineage: Bacteria > Bacillati > Actinomycetota > Actinomycetes > Kitasatosporales > Streptomycetaceae > Streptomyces > Streptomyces sp. NPDC002490. Next base: position 5,738 of record NZ_JBEOWM010000036.1, read on the forward strand.
GCACGCCCCCAGCACCCGGCCGGGCGGTTACCCCGGCCGATGCGCGACGACGAACCGACCGGCCGCCCACCCGACGGACCGGACCCCCACGTCCCACCCGTCGGACACCGGACTCGACTCCCCGCGGGACGCGACCGCCACGGTCAACGGAGAGCACCCCACCGCGCGGACTGCCTTCCCGAGCACGGGATCGAGTTCCGGCCGGACCATCCACGCCGGGTCCACCGCCCCCCACGGCACGGACCCGGCGGCCCGGCCGCTCAACCCCGCCCACCGAGCCCCCGACGACGGCCCCACACCGTCGCCCGGTCGGCCCGCGGGCACCACCCCCACCGCGAGCGGCACCCCCACACCGCTCGTGCCCCCCACACGGTCCCGCCCCCCGCGGGCGGGACCACCACGGTGATCACCTCGTACGCGGACGCATCCCCCCACACCGCGCACGACCCGGCGGACCGGCCACCCACACCGGTCCGCCGGGGACCGGCCCCGCCCGCACCGAGGCGGTCGCCGTTCGATCCACCGCCAGGGTCCAGGTTCCGCACCGGAACACCCCCACTGGATTCCCCCCACCTGGTCACCCCCAGACCGGGCCGGCCCGGGGCCCCCTTCCTCCACGCCCCGGCCGGCCCGCCCCCCACGCACCACCCCAGGGGAGCATCGAGCCCCTGACCCCCTCCCGGTGAACCCCACCTACCGGAACACCGCGCGAGGAACACCCACAGAAGAAGACGAATCGCCACAACCCCCACCCAAGATGCGCCCCGGTCGACACTTCCCCCCACGCGACCGGGGCGCACCGGGCTCAGTCCACCGAGCCCGGGTCCGGACCCGGCCCCGGACCCGGGCCCGGTATCCCTCAGGCCCCGTCGGCACACCGCCGAACGGGGCCCGGTCGGAAGGCTGTTAGATTCCTGCCCTGCTGCGGGGCGGGTACCGCCGAACGGCGGTCCGGTGGACGACGCGGACCGCACGGCCGGCCGCTCGCGGGCACCCAGCGCCGTAGGCGGCCACCGTGCCGCCGACGACACCCGGACCGGCCCCCGACGGCGGAGCGACTACGGGAGGTTGCGGGCGCATGAGGGTTCTGGGTACGAGTCGACGGGGCTCCGGGCGCCCCACGCTGGAAGAGGTCGCCGCCCGCGCGGGCGTCGGACGGGGCACCGCGTCCCGGGTGATCAACGGTTCGCCACGGGTCAGCGACACCACCCGGGCCGCCGTCCAGGCCGCCATCGCGGAACTGGGCTACGTCCCCAACACCGCGGCCCGGGCCCTGGCCGCCAACCGCACCGACGCCGTCGCCCTGGTGGTCCCCGAACCCGAGGCACGCTTCTTCGCCGAGCCGTACTTCTCCGACATCCTGCGCGGCATCGGCGCCGAACTCGCGGAAACCGAACTCCAGTTACTGATGGTCTTCGCCGGCAACGACCGCGAACGCCGCCGCCTGGCCCAGTACCTGTCCGCGCACCGCGTGGACGGCGTGCTGCTGGTCTCCGTCCACACCGACGACACCCTGCCCGACCTGCTGGCCCAACTCCGCATCCCCACCGTCATCAGCGGCCGTCGCACCGGCCGGGAGATGCTGCCCGCCGTCGACGCCGACAACCACACCGGCGCCCGCGCCGCCGTCGAGCACCTGCTCGCCCGGGGCCGCCGCCGCATCGCCCTCATCTCCGGCCGCCCGGACGTGTACGGCGCGGCCCGCCGCGTCGACGGCTACCGCGCGGCCCTGCGGTCGGCGGGCCACTGGGTCGACGACACGCTGATCGTCCCCGGTGACTTCACCGAACGCGGCGGCGAGCGCGCCATGACCCAACTCCTCGACCGCCATCCCGAGGTGGACGCCGTCTTCGCGGCCTCCGACGTGATGGCCGCCGGCGCCCGCCGGACACTGCGCGCCCGGGGCCGCCGCATCCCCGACGACGTGGCCCTCGTCGGCTTCGACGACTCCGCCATCGCCCGCCACATGGACCCGCCGCTGACCAGCGTGCGCCAACCGGTCGAGGAGATGGGCCGCCGCATGGTCGACGTCCTCCTCGGCGAGATCGCCAAGGACCCCCGGGTCCGCCGCCACGGCAACGGCCCCCAACTCGTCCTGCCCACCGAACTCGTGGTCAGGGAATCCACCTGACGGCACCGGCGGCCGGGGCGGGCTCAGGCGGCCCGCACGGCGCCGAGGGCGAGGGCGCCCAGCAGTGCGGCGATGCTTAGGACGCAGAGGAACTGGTCCGTTCGAGGGCTCACCGCGCTGCTCGGCGCAACAGTGTCGAGACGGCTTCGGGTGGGCAGAGTTGTTGGCCGTTGGGTGGGATGATCCAGTGGTAGCGGTGGTGGGTGGTGGGGTGGGTGAGGTCGGGGCGGGGGAGGCCGAGGTAGGTGTTGGTGCCGAGGTAGCGGGTGTGGGGGTGGTCCGGGAGGTCGTGTGGGGTGTTGGGGGGTACGAGGGCGTAGTGGTGGTGGGTGGTGCGGTCGGTGAGGACGGGGCCGTGGAGGGTGTGGGTGAGGTAGATGCGGACCTGTTCGGGGTGGTGGGTGCGGGCGGCGGTGTGGACGAGGTCGGTGGGCATCCGGATCGCGGCGAAGGCGTGGCCGCAGGGGACGAGGGCGATGCTCCGCCGCAACCACTGCTCCTGCACCTCCCGAGCCGACAGGACGGCCGCCAAGGGGTGGACGTTCATGGGGCGGGCTGCTCCAGGGTGGTGAAGTGGGCCCGGTCCGCCGTCTTCCACTCCCGCCGCAGTCGCTTGCCCTCGGGGCAGCCGATCGGCTCGGGGAGGCAGTCGTCACACGTCCCGACGTGGCTGAGGTAGGCGCGCCAGGCGGCCCGTTCCATGGCTTCGGCGGCCCGCGCGGGCTCGGTGCACCGCCGGTGGATCACCCCGCCGGGTGCGGGGGCGTACGACTCACGCCCGCCGATCGGCTCACGACACTGCACGCAGGGGTTCAGCACGAGCTGCTCCCCACCGTCACCGTGCTGCTCGCACCGGCCAACGCGACCAAGGCCCGCAACACCACCACCAGCCGACGTTCCCCCAGATGCTCCACCTGCCAGAGCGGGACCAACCTCGGGAAGCTGACCGCCACCACGAAGTCCAGGAACGCCCGCTCACTCGCGTCCAACACCAACGAGTTGCGGTAACGCGCCTCGAACCGCGGCCAGTCACAGGACGCGGCTGTTTCGGTGTCGACGACGAGGAGGTCCCGCACGTCCTCCCGCGCGAGAACGTCCCCCTCTTCGATCAACACGGCGACGGCAACCTGTTCAGTGGTGCCGCGGGTACCGGCCCAGGCGGAGAGGCGGTCGGTCAGGAGTGGCGGGGATACCGACTCGGCCGTTGCGTTGTCCTGCACCGTCATTGACTCCTCGTCATCAGTCCGGGGCCGCATGCCCGTCGTCCTTCGTGGGTGATGTGAATGCTGGGTGCTGGCTCGCGGTCTCAGCTAGGCACCTGGGACGGTCTCCTCTGCCCTGGCCAGGTACTGATGTGGTCGCGCGATGGACTTTCTTGTCCTTCAGGCTTGAGAAGACAGCGGCGTGGGTCACCATCACCGGGTAGAGGTCGCTCCGCTGACCAGGAGACGTGAGTGATGTTGACGGTGTTCGGGTCCCTGCTCGCCCAGCGAGGATGGGGGTATGCGCGGTTCATTCGTGAGGCACAGCCGGTGGCGCGAGCCATAAGGCTGGGACCGTTCGTGCTCCAGCGGCGCCAGTTCGATCGGTGGCGCTCCGGAGGGATGAAAGGGCTACCCAGGGAAGACGCTCGTCAGGTGCTGGAGCGGATGTTCCCGGGACACATGGTTCACGAGCTGTTCTCTCTTGCGGCCCCGGCCGACGCCGCAGGGAGGATGCCGGACGGCCAAGAGGTGGGGCGGCGCTCCCTGCTCGGGGTGATCGGTGCCGTTGCGATGCCCACCGGAGTCGTCGAGTCGATCAGAGAGGAGCGACGGCGCATGGACGCTGCACTGGAAGGGTCGGCGGTCGGTGAGGCGACGCTCGCCCGGTGGGAGATCGCGGTGCAGGACTACGCACTGGCCTACCAGTCACTGCCGCCCCAGGACCTCCTGGCAGACCTCCTCGCAGACTTCGGGGAGGTGCGGCGGCTGCTGGAGGGCCAGCAGCCGATACGGCATCGCCGCCGCCTCTGCCGCGTGGCCGGAGAACTCGCCGTGCTGGCGGGGATCTTCGCTTCCGCGCTGGCTGAGCACCGGGAGGCGCGGGCCTTCTTCCACACCGCGCGCTTGGCCGCCGCCGAAGCTGGTGACCTTCATCTGGAGGGGACGGCCGTTGTGCGTTCCGCGATCGTCTCGCTGTACTACGGGACCCCCGCATCGGCCCTCACCGAGGCGGCCCGCGGGCTCCACCTCCTGGGCACCGCGGTGACCCCCGCCGCCGTGCGGGCACTGCTGGTGGAGGCGCGAGCGCTAGCCCGTCTGGGCCGGGGCGCGGAAGCGATCCCGCGGTTGCGTGCGGCGGAGGACATGTTCGGTCGCCTCACCCTGGAGGAGCGCCAGGCCATCGCGTTCGGGTACACCGAACGGCAGTTCCACTTCCACCTGGGAAACGCGTGGACGCACCTCAGGCGCCCAGACGAGGCATGGACCGTGCAGAAGCGTGCCCTCGGCGCATACGCGCCCAGCGAGTACCTCGATCCGACTCTGATCCGCCTCGACCGGGCCACCTGCCTGGCTCGGTCGGGCGAGCCCGAGGAGGCGTACCGGATCGCGGGTGAGGCCCTGCGAGACCTGCCTGATGCCCACCGCACCGGCATGGTCGTGCAGTACGCGCAGGACTTCCGCGTGACCGCCGGGCACCCCGAACTGCCCGCCGGCCGTGAGTTCGTGGAGCTACTGAGGTGAGACCACCGGGTTGCGCAGGGTGCCCACCCCGGTGACGGTCACCGCCATCCTGTCCCCAGGAACGACCGGACCCACGCCGGCCGGCGTGCCGGTGAGGATCACATCGCCGGGGTTGAGGGTGACCGCCGCGGTGATGTACTCGATCAGCGTGGCGACCGGTGTCAGCAGCGTCGACGTGCTCGCGTGCTGGCGGCGGTCGTCGTTGACGTGACAGCTCACGTCGAGCGCGGTGGGGTCGAGCGCGGTGGCGATGACCGGGCCGAGAGGGCAGAAGGTGTCGAAGCTCTTGGCCCAGGACGGCTGCCCGTCGGCCTTCTGGATGTCCCGCGCGGTCACGTCGTTGCCGCAGGTGTAGCCGAACACGACGCCGAGCGCCTGGGACGCGGTCACGTTCCGCGCGGTTCGGCCGATCACCACAGCCAGCTCTGCCTCATGCTCGACCTGCCGGGACTGGCTCGGGTAGACGACCGGCTCGTTTGGGCCGACCACCGCTGAGGGCGGCTTGAAGAACAGGCGCGGGATCGGCGGAGTGCCCATGCCCATCTCGGTGATGTGGTCGCTGTAGTTGCGGCCCACCGCCACGATCTTCCCGGGAACCACCGGCGCCAGCAGCCGTACATCTCCCATCGGCACCGTCCGCCCGGTAGGCGCTGCTTCGCCCCTCACCGGGTCTCCGTTCAGCACTTCAAGAGGCCCGGTCCCCGTCGCCGTCCGCCCGAACCAATGGTCGCCCTGCCACTCGAATCGCGCGTGGAGCACGTCATCACATCCCTGGGTTGGTGTCCTCGCCCAGGCAACCAGATCACGAGTGCGGCGGCGGCCAGCGGGGTTCTCTCCGGGGCGGGCGGGAGGCCGCACGACACGGGTGGCGCTGCCCCGGCCGACCTCCACCACGGAGTCCCGCCCCCTACGATGCCCGGATGACCCACCACGCACCGCCCGTCACGGGGCCGGAGTTCTTCGACGTCGATCGTGTCCGACTCACGGAGGTGGCGCCGCCGGTGTTGCCGCCCGCACTGGTGGCGGCACGGGACCGGGTGTGGGAGGAGGCGGTGCGGGCCAATCCGGAGCTGTTCGACGGGCCCGTGGTGGCCTGTGCGGGGCTGGCGCCGGACGGTGCGGGCGGGGCGGTGCTGGAGTGGTCGCGGGCGACCTACCGGCACCGGTGGCTGCGTCGGCTGCCGGGGGCGGTCGGGGCCCTGCCCTCGCTGTTCGTCGGGGTGGTGCAGCCGGTGGAGGACGGGCGGGTGCTGGTCGCGCGGATGGCGCTGTGGACCTCGGCTCCGGGGCGGTGGCAGTTGCCGGGCGGCTCGGTGGAGCCGCCGGCCCCGGGCGGGGTGCTGGACGGGGCGGCGCTGGCCCGGGAGGCGGCCCGGGAGCTGGTGGAGGAGCTGGGGGTGGTGGTGGATCACGGGGAACTGGAGCTGGCGGGGCTCACCCGGGCCCGTGGGGGCGGGGTCGGTGCGCTGTACCTGGCGCCGCCGCGGTCCGAGGCCGAGCTGCGGGCGGGCTTCGCGGCGCTGGCGCGGGCCGAGCGGGCCCGGGGGCGGGAGCCGGAGCTGGTGGAGCTGGTGTTCCTCGGGTCCGTGGCCGAACTGTCGGGGCTGACCGGCCCGTGCGCCGACTACCTGGTGCCGGTGCTCGAACGGGAGGGACGGAGGACCCGGTGAGCCCGGGCAGACGCTGAGGGCCGACCCGCCGGAGCGGATCGGCCCTCAGACCCATCAGGGTGAGTGACGGGACTTGAACCCGCGACATCCTGGACCACAACCAGGTGCTCTGCCAGCTGAGCTACACCCACCACGAGCGGCGGTTTCCCTTGCGGTTCACCGACCGGCCGAGAAAAAGTGTACAGGGTCCGGGAGGGTGCTCGTGCACCCGTTTCTCAGGGGGTGGGGGCGGTGGGCACCACGTGGCGGGCGGCGATCGTCCGGGCCGTCTCCGAGTCGGGTCCGGGCTGCGGGACGAAGATCGCCTCGCGGTAGTAGCGCAGCTCGGCGATCGACTCGCGGATGTCGGCGAGGGCCCGGTGGTTGCCGCTCTTGTCGGGGCTGTTGAAGTACGCCCTCGGGTACCAGCGCCGGGCCAGCTCCTTGACCGAGGAGACGTCCACGATGCGGTAGTGCAGGAAGGACTCCAGCGCGGGCATGTCACGCGAGAGGAACCCGCGGTCGGTGCCGACGGAGTTCCCGCACAGGGGGGCCTTGCCGGGTTCCTTCACGTGGGCGCGCACGTAGGCGAGGACCTGTTCCTGGGCGTCGGCCAGGGTGGTCCCGCCCGCCAGCTCGGCGAGGAGGCCCGAGGCGGTGTGCATCTGCCGCACCACCTCGGGCATGGTCTCCAGCGCCTCGTCGGGCGGGCGGATCACGATGTCCACCCCGTCGCCGAGGACGTTCAGCTCGGAATCGGTGACCAGTGCGGCCACCTCGATGAGCGCGTCGTTCGCCAGCGAGAGTCCGGTCATCTCGCAGTCGATCCACACCATGCGATCGTTCATGCGCCTTACCCTACGGCGCGCTCCGCTGACCGGGCAGGCTCGGGCGGCCCATCAGGCCCGATGCGTAGAGGTCCGCACCGGACACGTGGCGCCCCGGTTCGTTGGCCAGGGCCGGGTGGCCCAGGGCACCGGTGGGTGCCGCGGCCCGCCGGGACTGCACCGGGACCGGGTTCTCCGGTCCGGGCAGCGACCCGGCGTCGAGCAGCTTCTCGCCCTGCGGCCGGCGCGCCCGGTAGGCGGCCCGGTACGCGGCGGGCGAGGAGCCCAGCTGGCGCCGGAAGTGTCCGCGCAGGGCGACGGGGGAGCGGAAGCCGCAACGGCCCGCCACCTCGTCGACCGAGTAGTCGGACGTCTCCAGGAGCCGCTGCGCCTGGAGGACCCGCTGGGTGATCAGCCACTGGAGGGGTGCGCTGCCGGTCAGCGAGCGGAACCGGCGGTCGAAGGTCCGGCGGCTCATGTAGGCGCGGGCGGCCAGGGTCTCCACGTCGAACTGCTCGTGCAGGTGCTCCAGCGCCCAGGCGACGACCTCCGCGAGGGGGTCGGCGCCGATCTCCTCTGGTAAAGACCTGTCGAGGTAGCGCTCCTGACCGCCGCTGCGCCGGGGCGGCACGACCAGACGCCGGGCGAGGGCGCCGGCGGCCTCGTTGCCGTGGTCGGTGCGCACGATGTGCAGGCAGAGGTCGATGCCCGCGGCCGTGCCCGCGCTGGTGAGGACGTCACCGTCGTCGACGAACAGTTCCCGCGGGTCCACGTGGACCGAGGGGTACCGCTTGGCGAGCGTCGGTGCGTACATCCAGTGGGTGGTGGCCGGCCGGCCGTCGAGGAGACCGGCGGCGGCCAGCACGAAGGCACCCGTGCACAGGCCGACGATCCGGGCGCCCTCCTCGTGGGCGCGGCGCAGCGCGTCGAGCGCCTCCTCGGGCGGCGGCGCGGTGATCGACCGCCAGGCCGGGACGACGACGGTGCCCGCGCGGGCGATCGCCTCCAGGCCGTGCGGCGCGCTGAGTTCGAGTCCGCCGGTGGTGCGCAGCGGTCCGTCCTCGCCGGCGCTCACCAGCAGTCGGTAGCGCGGCACGCCGGCGTCCTGCCGGTCGATGCCGAACACCGACAGCGGGATCGAGCTCTCGAAGATGGGGCCGCCGCTGAACAGCAGCACCGCGACTATTTCCCTGCGCCGCCGCCCGGAGAGCTTCCGGACGGCGACGTCGGTCGTGGCTGCGGAGTCGTGGCTCATGGCGCTAAGCCCCCCTCGGTGGTCGCGGCGTCCCTGACGTGTCGGGCCTGTCGCTCCAGCACAATTCCCCTCGGTACCTGCACGAGTCCCCCGCCGTAAGACAGTCAAGATCGAATCTACTGCGTTGCGCGGTGCCTACGTGACCACTTCTGCACCCCGGCGCATTGTCGACATGGCAACTTGGCGTGAAGCATTCGATCACGAAGCGTGTCGCCGTGGGAGTGCGCAGGGAAGCGCGCATGCGGCGCATGGCCGGTCCGCGTAGGGTGCGAATCCGGCTGCTGGTCCTTTCTTCCCAGGTGGAGGTGGGTGCGGAAGGGGTCCGGGCCAAAGGAAGTACCCCCTGGCCAAGTTGGCTGAAATCTTATGGGTCAGTGCGCGGGAATTGGTCAGCTCACCGGTGTGTGCCGGGGAGGTGAAGGGTGTGCCGGCCATCGGTCCCGGAGCGGGGGCGTCCGGTGGTTCCCGTGCGGCGGCCGGGGTCGGGCCTCGGGGGTTCGGTGTGATGGGCTCCGTTTCGTGCGGACGGGTGCGGCTCGTGCCGGTTGCTCCTGCGAGCCGGCCGCCCGGGGCGGGTGGGGTCCGGGGGGTCGTCCGTTCCGGGATCGTGCCAGCGCACCGCCGTCATCGCGGGGTGGCGGGCGGGGGGCGGGTGGGGGCTGGGGCGGCGTTTGCACCTCCCCCATCAGGAGTTCGCAAAGACCAAAGCACGGGGGCCCTGCGGAGCCGCTGTGGCGTGCCATCTGTGCGCCCCCTGTGCGCTGCCGTGCGCCCGCCTGACGGTGTGCGCCGGTGGGGGAGCACGGGCGGCGGTCGATGGGCGGGGCGCCGTCCAGGGGGGTGAGATGATGTATGCGTACCACGCATAACGCCTGTATCGGGCAGGTAAGGTCGTCTGGTTTTGAACCAACTCCTGTCCGAGACCGCACCCCTTCGGAGCGGGAAGCGGCTGTACCCGGCAGCCACCATTGCCAGCGGGGCGGCGGCTCGTGCATGCTCCGGGGTGCGCCGCCGCGGCGCGGTGCGCAACGGTGCGCGCAGTCCGTGCGGCCCGCCCGGGTGCCGTGCGGTCCCGTTGGGCAGGAGGGGAGTGTCGCCGTACCCTTGGGGGTAGGGGGTTGGGAAGATGATTCCCGGACACGGCTCCGGGTATCGGAGCGTTATCCCCAACCCTGGTGGTTCCTCCGGTTCCGCCACCTCCGCCCGGACCGGCCGACCGGCTCTCCTGGCACCCTGGACACCTTGACAGCCGCATCCCCGAGAAGACAGCGAACACCGCAAGCAGCCGCCCCTCCTCAGAGGATCTCCTTCGTCGAGACACCCATGGCCGGTCACGAATCCTTCGAACCCGCGGACCGCAAGCGTCAGGTCGCCGATCCTGCGGCCGACCCGTTGGCGGCGGAAGAAGCACGCCACCCCTGCGATCCAGCCTTCCGTCACGGCGTCGTCGTCGGCTTCGACGGGTCCACCTCCAGCGAGCGCGCCCTCGCCTACGCCGTCGGCATGGCCCACCGCTCCGGCTCCGGGCTGATCATCGTGCACGTCGCCAACAGGCTGCCCACCACGGTGTGGGCGGGGTGCGAACCCCCGGTCTTCGTGGACGTGCCCGACCACCGCACCGAGGTGCTCGGCCTCGAACTGGCCTGCGCCGACTACCTCGCCGAGGTCCCCTGGATCCTCGTCGAACGCGGCGGGGACATCTGCCACGAACTGGAGGAGGTCGGCTGCGAGTACGAGGCCGACGCCATCGTCGTGGGTTCCACGCACGGCATCGTCGGACGCCTCTTCGGTTCCGTCGCCGGCCGGCTCGCCCGTCGGGCCAAGCGCCCCGTCATCGTCATCCCGTAGCGGCCCGCACCGACCCGCAACTTCCCCGTCCCGCGGGTCACTTCGACCGCTCCTGCATCCGCCGGTGCATGCGCCCCAGCCGTTCCAGCGCTGATTGCGCCGGGCGTGCGCGGGTGCGCTAGGTCGACAAATCTACTCGTGCGTAGGGGGTGGAACGCGCCTCCGCCGCGGGTACAACGCGCACACGGGTCGTCACCCTCGGCCCCACACCACGCAGCACGACTGCAGTGAAGGGAGCCCGCCGTGAACAGTCCAGTCCCAGCGGGAAGCAGCACCGCCGCCCTCGGCCATCTCGCGCTCGGCCTCACCCTGTTGGCCTTCGGCATCGGCCACACCGGGATCATCGACGGGGTGACCGCCGCCGACGCGATCGCCCCCGCCACCTACGTCGGGGGCATCACCCTGTTCCTCGCCGGCCTGTTGGCCCTGCGCGACCACGACGCCTTCACCGGCACCGCCTTCGCCGCCTTCGGCGCCCTCTGGTTCACCTGGGGCGTCGGCGCGGACGGACTGGTCAGCCACAACGCGGCCGGACTCTTCCTGCTGCTGTTCGCCCTCGTCGCCCTCAGCCTCACCGCCGGCGCACCGCGCGACGCCCTGCTGATCGGCGGCGCCTACGGACTGACCGCCGTGGCCCTGCTGCTGCTCGCCGTCGGGCAGTTCGCCGAGTCGGGCACCCTCGGCGAGGTCGGCGGCTGGTTCGCCGCCGTGGCGGGCCTCGCGGCCTGGTACGCGGCCACCGCCGCCCTCGCCCACTGGCCCACCGCGCTCCCGCGACGCGCCGCCGGCCGGGGGGTGACGGCCACCGGCTGAGACGGTGACGGGCCGGCGGCGGTGCGCCACCGGCCCGAACGGCGGTGATCCCCGTGCGACCCCGGCGGCCCGCACGGGGATCACCGGCCCGGTCCCGGGCTCGCGTCCCTACTCCACGGTCACGGACTTGGCCAGGTTGCGCGGCTTGTCGATGTCCCGGCCGAGCGCCAACGCCGTGTGGTAGGCGAGGAGTTGCAGCGGAATGCCCATGAGGATCGGGTCCAACTCGTCCTCGTTCTTGGGGACGACGATGGTCCGGTCCGCCTTCTCCTGCTCCTGGTGGGCCACGGCGAGGATGCGCCCGCTGCGGGCCTTGATCTCCTCCAGCGCCGCGCGGTTCTTCTCCAACAGGTCGTCGTCGGGCACGATCGCCACGGTCGGCAGCGCCGGCTCGATCAGCGCCAGCGGGCCGTGCTTCAACTCCGAGGCCGGATACGCCTCGGCGTGGATGTACGAGACCTCCTTGAGCTTCAGGGACGCCTCCCGGGCCACCGGGTAGCCGCGCACCCGGCCGATGAACATCATCGAGCGGGCCTCGGCGAAGCCCTGGGCCAGCTTCTTGATCTCGTCCTCCTGCTTGAGGATCTCCGCGATCTGGCCGGGCAGCCGGCGCAGCCCCTCGATCATCCGCTTGCCGTCCGCCACCGACAGGTCGCGGGTGCGGCCCAGGTGCAGGGCGAGCAGGGCGAAGGCGACGGTGGTGTTGGTGAAGCACTTGGTGGACACCACGCACACCTCGGGACCGGCGTGCACGTACACCCCGCCGTCGGCCTCCCGCGCGATGGCGGACCCCACCACGTTGACCACGCCGAGCACCCGGGCGCCCTTGCGCTTCAGCTCCTGCACGGCGGCCAGCACGTCGTAGGTCTCGCCGGACTGGGAGACCGCGACGTAGAGGGTGTCCGGGTCCACGACCGGGTTGCGGTAGCGGAACTCGGAGGCCGGCTCGGCGTCGGCGGGGATGCGGGCCAGCTCCTCGATCATCTGGGCGCCGATCATGCCCGCGTGGAACGAGGTGCCGCAGCCGAGGATCTTCACCCGGCGCACCGCGCGGGCCTCCCGGGCGTCCAGGTTCAGCCCGCCCAGGTGGACGGTGGAGAACCGGTCGTCGATCCGGCCCCGCAGCACCCGGTCCACGGCCTCGACCTGCTCGTGGATCTCCTTGTGCATGTACGTGTCGTGGCCGCCCATGTCGTAGGACTCGGCCTCCCACTCCACGGTGGTCGGCGAGGCGGTGGTGCGGGTGCCCTCGGTGGTGTACGTGCGGAAGTCGTCGGCCTTCAGCGTCGCCATCTCGCCGTCGTCGAGGGTGACGACCTGCCGGGTGTGGGTGACCAGCGCGGCCACGTCGGAGGCGACGAACATCTCCTTCTCGCCGATGCCGAGCACCACCGGGGAGCCGTTGCGGGCGACCACGATCCGGTCCGCGAAGTCGGCGTGCAGCACGGCGATCCCGTAGGTGCCCTCGACCAGGCGCAGCGCGGCGCGGACCTTCTCCTCCAGGGTGGGGGCCTCGCTGCGGCCGATCAGGTGGGTGAGCACCTCGGTGTCGGTCTCGGAGCGGAACTCCACGCCCTCGGCGGTCAGCTTGGCCCGCAGGTCGGAGGCGTTGTCGATGATGCCGTTGTGGACCACGGCGACCTTGCCGGAGCCGTCCAGGTGGGGGTGCGCGTTCGCGTCCGAGGGGGCGCCGTGGGTGGCCCAGCGGGTGTGGGCGATGCCGGTGGTGCCGTGGAAGCGCTTGGGGACCTTGGCCTCCAGGTCCCGGACCCGGCCCTTGGCCTTGACCATCTTCAGTCCGCCGGTCTTCGGGCCGGTGATGACGACGCCCGCCGAGTCGTACCCGCGGTACTCCAGTCGCTGGAGGCCCTCCAGGAGCAACGGCGCCACATCGCGCTTGCCGATGTATCCCACGATTCCGCACATAGAACGTGTTCCCCTATATTCCTGTCGCTCGGACGGCCGCGCGGGGCCGGGGCGTACCCCGGGCCCGGCCTGGCGGGTGCCCCCGTCAGCCGTAGACGATGCGGCGCAGCTGCCTCAGTGAGAGGGTCGGCGGCGCGACCGCACGGTAGTTCAGGTCCGCCGAGATCCGTTCGAAGATCTCCGCGTTCACCAGGCCCTGACCCTGGAGTTCGCGGTGGCGGCGACGGACGTACTGCTCGGTCGTCTCGTCGAAGTACGCGAGGACGTCCTGGACCACCCGGAGCGCCTCGCCGCGGTTCAGCGGCGTGCTGCGGGTCAGATGATCGACCAGGTCGTCGTGCACTCGATGATCCTGGGTGACCGCTTCGGGGTTTCGCAAGAATCCTGCCCGATTTCGGGCAGGATTCCGCTCGATTGCCGGTCAGGTGCCGTTCGTGCGGAGGTGGGAAGCTCCTCCCCAGTGGCCTGCATCACATCCGGCGCAGCACCGCCTGCTTGGCGACGCTGAACTCCTCCTCCGTCAGCACCCCCGCCTGCCGCAGCTCGCCCAGCTCCCGCAGCCGCCGCAGCAGCGCGTCGTGGTCGTCCTCCACGGGTCGGGCCGCCGCCGGCTCCGGGCCCGCCGGCGACAGCTCCCTACGGGGCTCCTCCCCCCGGGCCGGCGCCGAGGGGTGCGGCAGCCGCGCCTGCACCGCGGCGGCGATCAACGCCATCAGCGGATCCCGGCGGAAGCCCCACAGGACCACCGCGTGCGGGTCGTACTTCGGCGGGGCCTTCGTCGGCGGGACGTTCTTCAGGGTGAACCGGATGAAGCCGTTCTCCAGCCCCACCGCCGGCTGCCACTCCACCGCCTGCACGGTGTCCACCGGCATCGACCGGGTGCCCGCCGCGGCCTTGGCCTCCTCGGTCTTCCAGTTCCACTCCAGCCGCACGTGCTCCCCGTCGAAGCTCGCCGAACCGTCGCCCGCCTGCACCGACAACGGCACCGCGGGCCCGGCCAGCAGATAGCCGTCCGTCGGCCCGGCCGGCACCTCGTCCAGCAGCAGCGCGTTGCGGACCTCGTCCACGAAGTACTCGGCGACCCCGCCCCGGTCCGGCTCCACCGTCAACTGGTACGGGTCCATCCCGTCCGTCAGCTGCCCGCCCGCCGCCTGGAGCAGCGGATCGGCGCCCTCCCGCAGCCGCAGCCGCAGCCGTCCCGACTTGCGGCCCGGCTCGAAGGAGACGCCGGCCACCGCCTCCAGGGGCACGGCCAGTTCGCCCAGGGTCCGACGCAACAGGCTCACGGCCTTGTCCCGGCCCGGCACCAGCCGCACCGTGCCGCCGTCGAAGGTCCACGTCCCGTCGCGCTGGATGATTTCCGCCATACGGGGATTCTCCCATCCGTCCCGCGGGGTAGAAGGTGGAACCGTCGAGGGGTCCACGGGTGCGGACCGGACCGCTCGCCGCCGCTCGCCCCCGCCCGCCCGGGCGGGGCCGGAACACCTCGAAGGGACCGCAGGTGAACCCCCGTCACAGAGAATCGTCCGTGCTCCTCGGCTCGCTGCTGCTCGCCACCGGCAGCCCGGGCGCCGTCGAACCGGGGGAGGGCGGCGGCGCCGCGCCCCCGACCCCCGCCCTGGGCCGGGTCATACCCGCGCCCGCCTCCGTCGAGCCGCGCAACACCCCGTACCGGATCACCGCCGACACCCGCATCCGCACCCGGGGCGCGCCCGGGGCGCAGGAGGTCGCCGACCACCTCGCCGCACTGCTACGCCCCTCCACCGGCCATCCGCTGCCCGTCGAGGAGGACGCCGCGGACGGCATCCGGCTGCTGCTCACCGACGGCGAACCGGACCTCGGGGACGAGGGCTACCTGCTGGACAGCGGCCCCGAGGCGGTGACGATCACCGCCCGCCGGCCGGCCGGACTCTTCTACGGGGTGCAGACCCTGCGCCAACTGCTGCCCGCCGCGGTGGAGGAGCGAACCGAGCAGCCCGGCCCCTGGACGGTGCCCGGCGGCACCGTCCGCGACGTGCCGCGCTACGGGTACCGGGGCGCCATGCTCGACGTGGCCCGCCACTTCTTCACCGTCGACCAGGTCAAGCGATACGTCGACCAGCTCGCCCTCTACAAGCTGAACACCCTCCACCTGCACCTCACCGACGACCAGGGCTGGCGCATCGCCGTCGACTCCTGGCCCGACCTGACCACCAAGGGCGCCACCACCCAGGTCGGCGGCGGCGCGGGCGGCCACTACACCAAGGACGAGTACCGGGAGATCGTGCGGTACGCCGCCGCCCGCCACCTGGAGGTCGTCCCCGAGATCGACATGCCCGGCCACACCCAGGCCGCCCTCACCGCCTACCCCAAGCTGAACCCCGACGGCGAGGCCCCCGAGCCGTACACCGGAGTCGAGGTCGGCTTCAGCACCCTGTGCGTCCCCGAGGAGGTCACCTACCACTTCGTGGACGACGTGGTGCGCGAGGTCGCCGAACTCACCCCCGGCGACCTCCTGCACATCGGCGGGGACGAGGCCGACGCCACCCCCAAGGACGAGTACGCCCACTTCATGGACCGGGCCCAGGCCCTGGTCACCCGGCACGGCAAGACGGTCATGGGCTGGCACCAGCTCGCCGGCGCCCGACCCGTCGCCGGCGCCGTCATCCAGTACTGGGGCTACGACGCCACCTCCGAGGAGGAACGCCGGCAGGTGGTGGACGCGGCCCTCGCCGGCGCCAAGGTGGTGCTCTCCCCGGCCGACCGCTCCTACCTCGACATGAAGTACACCGAGGCCACCGAACTCGGCCTGGACTGGGCGGGCCGGGTGGAGGTGCGCCGCTCCTACGACTGGGACCCGGCCACCTACCTCGACGGGCTCCCCGAGGAGGCGCTCCTCGGCGTCGAGGCGCCCCTGTGGACGGAGACCCTGGCCACCTCCGCGGAGTTGGAGGTCATGGCCTTCCCGCGGCTGCCCGGCATCGCCGAACTCGGCTGGTCCCCGCGCGCCACCCACGACTGGGACGCCTACCGGCAGCGGCTCGCCGCCCAGGCGCCCCGCTGGGACGCCCTCGGCATCCGCTACCACCGCTCCCCGCAGGTGCCCTGGCCGCAGCAGTAGCCGCCGCGGGCGGCGGGGCGCCGGCCGCCGGGGTGCGCGTCACTCCGCGCCGGCGCCCTCCGCCCGCATCCGGTCCTCCGACATGCCGCGCCGCCAGTAGCCGGTGAACGTCACCGCCCGCCGGTCCAGGCCCCGTTCGCCCACCAGGTGGCGGCGCAGCTCCTTCACCGTGCCGGCCTCCCCGGCGATCCACACGTACGGCGCCCGGGCCGCCGGGAACTCCGCGGCCCGGATCGCCGCCGGGCCCGAGGGCGCGCCCCGCCCGGTCACCAGCCAGGTGACCTCGGCGTGGGTGGCCAGCGGCTGCCGGTCGTCCTCGTGCCGCACCTCCAGCCAGGCCACTCCC
The DNA here is from genome assembly GCF_040296045.1 of Streptomyces sp. NPDC002490. Classification (NCBI taxonomy): domain Bacteria; kingdom Bacillati; phylum Actinomycetota; class Actinomycetes; order Kitasatosporales; family Streptomycetaceae; genus Streptomyces; species Streptomyces sp. NPDC002490. The sequence goes on from NZ_JBEOWM010000036.1 coordinate 22,359, forward strand.
CGCATCCCCGACGGCAGCGACTCCAGGATCGCGCCCGCCGCCGGCAGCGCCGTCTCGTCGGCCCACACCACCACCAGGTCGGTGCCGTGCGGCGGACGGAACTTCACCGCCCGGTTGTCCGCGACCGCCGGCCCGTACAGCAACGCCCGGTCGCCCGGCACCGCACCGGCCGCCCAACGGGCCGCGGGACCCGCGCCCCCCGAACCCCCGGCGCCGTGCAGGGCGAAGTCGACGTCCACCTCGGTGGTGCCGTCCGGGCGCACCCGCTGCGCCCGCAGCGTGTACGTGCGCATCACCGCCCGCTCCGCCTCCGGCAGCGCCCGCCACGCCCGCCACCAGTCGTGGCCCGCCTCGACCGGGACGACCGGCTCCGACTGACCCGGGTGCGGCAGGAACAGCGACACGCTCTGGTCCAGCCCGCCGGACGCCACCTCCGCCAGCTCGGGCCCGCCGAAGGTGACCCGCACCAGGGACGGCCCCAGCGGCGCCACCCCGATCACGCTGGCGCGGAAGAAACGGAACGCGGTGGCCACGGCGGCGGGCACGGGGCTCAACTCCCATCGGTGCGGGGGCGGCGCCGGGCGGTGGGGCCCGGCGCCCTGCTCTCGCCAGGCAGGTTAGCCCACCCTAAGTACCCGGGGAACGGGGCCGGTCCGCATGTGCGGTACGTCTCGCACCAGGCCCGGCGCCCTTCGCTCAGCCGGTGAGCCCCAGCTCGCGGGCGATCAGCATCCGCTGCACCTCGCTGGTGCCCTCGCCGATCTCCAGGATCTTGGAGTCCCGCCACATCCGGGCCACCGGGTACTCGTTCATGAACCCGTACCCGCCGTGCACCTGCGTCGCCTCCCGGGCGTTGTCCACCGCCACCGTCGAGGAGTACAGCTTCGCCAGCGCGGCCTCCTTCTTGAACGGCTCCCCGGCCACCAGCCGACTGGCCGCGTCCCGCCACGCCAGCCGGGCCGTGTGCGCCTTCACCTCCATGTCCGCGATCTTGAACTGGATCGCCTGGAAGGAGCCGATGGCCCGCCCGAACGCCTGCCGCTGCTTGGCGTACTTCACCGACTCGTCCACGCACCCCTGCGCCAGCCCGGTCGCCAACGCGGCGATCGCGATCCGGCCCTCGTCCAGGATGCGCAGGAACTGCGCGTACCCGCGGCCCTCCTCGCCGAGCAGGTTCGCCGCCGGCACCCGCACGTCCGAGAACGCCAACTCCCGGGTGTCGGAGGCGTTCCAGCCGACCTTGGAGTACGGGGCCCCCACCGTGAACCCGGGCGTCCCGGACGGCACCAGGATCGCCGAGATCAGCGGGGACCCGTCCGGCGTGCGGCCGGTCACCGCGGTGACCGTCACCAGGCCCGTGATGTCGGTGCCGGAGTTGGTGATGAAGCACTTGGTGCCGTTGATCACCCACTCGCCGCTCGCCCCGTCCAACCGCGCCGTGGTGCGGGTGGCGCCCGCGTCGGACCCCCCGTCCGGCTCGGTCAGGCCGAAGGCGCCCAGCACCTCGCCCGAGCACAGCCGGGGCAACCAGGTCCGCTTCTGCTCCTCCGTGCCGAACAGGTGCAGCGGCATCGCCCCCAGCGACACCCCCGCCTCCAGGGTGATCGCCACCGAGGAGTCCACCCGGGCCAACTCCTCCAGCGCCACGCCCAGCGCCAGGTAGTCGCCGCCCATCCCGCCGTACTCCTCCGGGAACGGCAGCCCGAACAGCCCCATGCGGCCCATCTCGCGCACGATCTCGTACGGGAACTCGTGCCGCTCGTAGTAGTCGCCGATCTTCGGTGCCACCACGTCGTGGGCGAACTCCTCGACGGTGCGCCGCAGTTCCTCGTGCTCCGGGGCGAGCCGGTGGTCCAGCGTCATCGCGATTCCTCCTGGGGTGCCCCGATCAGGGCGCGGACGGTACGGGACGGGCTGGGGCGACCCAGCCGCTTCGCCAGCCAGGCGCTGGTGGCGCTCAACCGGTCGAGGTCGACACCGGTGTCGATGCCGAGACCGGACAACATCCACACGAGGTCCTCGGTGGCCAGGTTGCCGGTGGCGGACTTCGCGTACGGGCAGCCGCCGAGCCCGCCCGCCGAGGCGTCGACGGTGGCCACCCCGTGCTGGAGGGCGGCCAGGGTGTTCGCCAGCGCCTGCCCGTAGGTGTCGTGGAAGTGCACCCCGAGCCGGTCCGTGGGCACCCCCGCCCCGTTCAACCGGGCCAGCAGCGCCAGCACGTGGCCCGGGGTGGCCACCCCGATGGTGTCGCCGAGGCTGAGCTCGTCGCACCCCATGTCCAGCAGCGCCCGGCACACCCGCACCACCCGGGCGATCGGCACCGGGCCCTCCCACGGGTCGCCGAAGCACATCGACAGGTAGCCCCGCACGTGCACCGGGCCGTGCCGGCCGCTCTTGGCCCGGGCCACCACCGGCTCGAACATCGCCAGCGACTCGTCCACCGTGCGGTTCAGGTTGGCCCGGGCGAAGGACTCGGTGGCACTGGCGAACACGGCGATCCGCCGCGCCCCCAGGGCCAACGCCCGCTCCAAACCGCGGGCGTTGGGCACCAGCACCGGCAGGGCGATGCCCCGTTCCTCGTGCAACTCCCGTACCTGCGGGTACAGTTCCTCCGCGTCGGCGAGCTGCGGCACCCACTCGGGGCGGACGAAGCTGGTGACCTCGATGGTGGTCAGCCCCGCGTCCGCGAGCCGCCGCACGAACTCGGCCTTCACCTCGGTGGGCACGTTCACCGACTCGTTCTGGAGCCCGTCGCGCGGCCCCACCTCGTGGATCCGCACCCGGGCCGGCAGATCCGCCGCCGGCACCCGCATCGGCAGCCCGGCCGCGGTCACGACGCCTCCCCGGCCGGGGCCGCGGGCTCCACCACGGCGAGGACCTGGTCCATCGCCACGGTGCTCCCCGGCCGCACGTCCACCCCGGTGACGGTGCCGGCGTGCGGGGCGGACACCACGTGCTCCATCTTCATCGCCTCCACCACCAGCAGGCTCTGCCCCGCCTCCACCACGTCCCCGACCGCCACCTTCACCACCGTCACCGTGCCCGGCATCGGGGCGGTCAGCGAGTCGGCGCCCGTCTGCCCCGCCCCGGTGAGCGCCGCCGCCACCGGGTCGTGGTCGCGCACCTGCCAGGCGTCCCCGTCGCGGCCCAACCACTCGCCGGCCCGGTCGAAGGAGTGCCGCACCCCGTCCAGGGTGACGTCGACCCGGTCGACCTCGACCCGGGCCGTGCCGCGCGGCCGGTGCAGCACCGGTTCGCCCCCGGGCACCCGCAGCGCGAAGGCCGGCACCAGCGGCTCGCCGCCGAGCCGCCAACCGCTGGGCTCCGCGAACGGGTCCCGCCAGCCGTCCGCCCGCTCGGCCGGTGCCAGGGCCGCCCGCCGCACCGCCGCAGCCGCCTCGTACACCTCCTCCGGCACCCCGTCCGGCACCAGGACGTCCGTCTCCCGCTCCACCAACCCGGTGTCCAACTCGCCCGCCACCACCGCCGGATGGGCCAGCAGCCGGCGCAAGAACCCGGCGTTGGTGGGCACCCCCAGGGTGACCGTCCCGGCGAGCGCCGCCCGCAGACGGCGCAGCGCGCCCGCCCGGTCCGGGCCGTAGGCGATCACCTTGGAGAGCATCGGGTCGTACCGGCTGCCGACCTCGGTGCCCTCGCTCAGCCCCGAGTCGGTGCGCACCCCCTCGCCGTCCGGCTCCCGCAGCAACAGCACCGTGCCGCCGGACGGCAGGAACCCGCGGGCGCCCTCCCGCACCGACACCGTCTCCGCGCAGATCCGGGCCTCCACCGCGTGCCCCGTCAGACCGACGTCCTGCTGCCCGAACGGCAGCGGTTGACCGGCGGCCACCCGCACCTGCCACTCCACCAGGTCGATGCCGCGCCGCCCGCCGACCGTGACGACCAGCTCCGTCACCGGGTGCTCCACCTGGAGCCGGGTGTTCATCTCCATGAACGAGAACCGGCCCGGGTCGGACCCCGGCACGATGAACTCCACGGTCCCCGCGCCCTGGTAGCCGCAGGACCGGGCCGCCCGCACGGCCGCCTCGCCCATCGCCGCCCGGGTCGCCGGGTCCAGCAGCACGCTGGGCGCCTCCTCGATCAGCTTCTGGTGCCGCCGTTGCAGGGAGCACTCGCGTTCCCCCAGGTGGACGACGTTGCCGTGGGCGTCGGCCAGCACCTGGATCTCGATGTGCCGCGGCCGGTCGATCCACCGCTCCACCAACAGGGTGTCGTCCCCGAAGGAGGCCCGGGCCTCCCGCCGGGCGGCGGCGATCTCCTCCGGCAGCGCCGCCGCGTCCACCACCCGCCGCATGCCCTTGCCGCCGCCGCCCGCCGAGGGCTTCAACAGCACCGGCATCCCGATCTCCCGGGCGGCGGCGATCAGTGCGGCGTCGTCCAAGCCCGCGCCCGAGGAACCCGGCACCACCGGCACCCCGGCCGCGGCCACCGTCTCCTTGGCGCGGATCTTGTCGCCCATCAGGGCGATCGCCTCCGCGGCCGGGCCGATGAAGACCAGCCCCGCCTCGGCGCAGGCCCGGGCGAAGCCGGCGTTCTCGGCCAGGAACCCGTACCCGGGGTGGACCGCCTGGGCGCCGGTGCGCCGGGCCGCGTCCAGCACCCGTTCGATCGACAGGTAGCTGTCGGCGGCCGGGGCCGGGCCGAGCCGGACCGCGGTGTCGGCCTCCCGCACGTGGCGGGCCTCGGCATCGGCGTCGCTGTGCACGGCGACGGAGCGGATGCCCAGGGCACACAGGGTGCGGATCACCCGGACGGCGATCTCGCCCCGGTTCGCCACCAGCACGGTGTCGAACAGCGCCCCGCCGGCGCCGGGCGGGGGAGTGGGGGTGCGTGGTGCGTCGCTCATCGGGGCCTCACATCCGGAAGACGCCGAAGCCGTCGCCGCGGGGCGGCAGCGGGGCGTTGGCGCAGGCGGTCAGGGCCAGGCCGAGGACCTGACGGGTCTCCAGGGGGTCGATGATCCCGTCGTCCCACAGCCGGGCGGTGGCGTAGTAGGCGTTGCCCTGCGTCTCGTACTGGGCGCGGATCGGCGCCTTGAACGCCTCCTCGTCCTCGACCGTCCACGGTTCGCCGCGGGCCGCCGACCGGTCGCGCCTGACCGTGGCCAGGACGGCGGCGGCCTGCTCGCCGCCCATCACGGAGATCTTGGCGCCGGGCCACATCCACAGGAACCGCGGCCCGTAGGCCCGACCGCACATCGAGTAGTTGCCGGCCCCGTAGGAACCGCCGATGACCACCGTCAGCTTGGGCACCCGGGTGCAGGCCACCGCGGTCACCATCTTCGCGCCGTGCTTGGCGATGCCGCCCGCCTCGTAGGCGCGGCCCACCATGAAGCCGGAGACGTTCTGGAGGAACAGCAGCGGAATCCCGCGCTGGTCGCAGAGTTCGATGAAGTGGGCGCCCTTCTGGGCGGACTCGGAGAACAGGATGCCGTTGTTGGCGACGATGCCCACCGGGTGCCCGTGCAGCCGGGCGAAGCCCGTCACCAGGGTCTGCCCGAACTCCGCCTTGAACTCCGCGAACCGCGAACCGTCCACCAGGCGGGCGATCACCTCCCGCACGTCGTACGGGGTGCGCGGGTCGACCGGCACCACCCCGTACAACTCGTGCGGGTCGGCCTTCGGCTCCTCGACCGGCGCCGTGGCCCACGGGGGCGCCGTGCGGGGAGGCAGCGTGGACACGATGGTGCGGACGATCCGCAGCGCGTGCGCGTCGTCCTCGGCGAGGTGGTCGGTCACCCCGGAGACCCGGGAGTGCACCTCCCCGCCGCCCAGTTCCTCGGCGCTGACCTCCTCACCGGTCGCGGCCTTCACCAGCGGCGGGCCGCCCAGGAAGATGGTGCCCTGCCCGCGCACGATCACCGCCTCGTCGCTCATCGCCGGCACGTACGCCCCGCCCGCGGTGCAGGACCCGAGCACCGCCGCGATCTGCGGGACGCCCGCGCCCGACATCCGGGCCTGGTGGTAGAAGATCCGCCCGAAGTGGTCCCGGTCCGGGAACACCTCGTCCTGCATCGGCAGGAACGCGCCCCCGGAGTCCACCAGGTACAGGCACGGCAGCCGGTTCTCCAGCGCCACCTCCTGGGCGCGCAGGTGCTTCTTCACCGTCATCGGGTAGTAGGTGCCGCCCTTGACCGTGGCGTCGTTGGCGACGATCACGCACTCCCGCCCCGACACCCGGCCGATGCCCGCGACCACGCCCGCCGCGGGGGCCGCCCCGTCGTACAGGCCCTCCGCGGCCAGCGGCGCCAGCTCCAGGAACGGGGAGCCCGGGTCCAGCAGGGCGTCCACCCGGTCCCGGGGCAGCAGCTTGCCGCGCGCGGTGTGCCGGGCCCGGGCCCGCTCGCCGCCGCCCAGCCGGGCGCGGGCCAGCCGGCTCCGCAGCTCCTCGCCCAGCGCGCGGTGGGCCGCCCCGTTGGCCTGGAACGCCTCCGCCGCGGGGTCGGCCGCGGTCGCCAGTACCGGTGCCTCCTGCATGGTGTCGAGCCCCCTTGCCCGTGCCACTCGGTTAATGAGCGTTAACGTCGACCCCTTCAGGTTAACGAGCGCTAACCCGCCTGTCTAGAATCGACGTCATGGCCACCAGAACCGACGCCTCCACCCGCCGCGAGCAGATCCTGAAGGAGGCCGCGCGCCTCTTCGCCGAGCGCGGCTTCCACGGGGTGGGCGTGGACGAGATAGGGGCCGCCGTCGGGATCAGCGGCCCCGGCCTGTACCGGCACTTCGCCGGCAAGGACGCGATGCTCGCCGAACTCCTCGTCGGCATCAGCGGCCAGCTCCTCACCGGCGCCCGGCGGCGCGTCGAGGAGTCCGTCGGCGACCCCGCCGGCCTGCTGGACTCCCTCATCGAGGGCCACATCGACTTCGCCCTCGACGACCGGCCCCTGATCGTCCTCCACGACCGCGAGCTGGACCGCCTGCGCGACAGCGACCGCAAGCTGGTCCGCCAGCTCCAGCGCCAGTACCTCGAACTGTGGGTGGACGCCCTGCGGGCCCGCTACGCCGACCTCCCCGAACCGGAGGCCCGCGCCGCCGTCCACGCCGTCTTCGGCCTCCTCAACTCCACCCCCCACCTCAGCCGCCCCGACGCCCTCCCCACCCGCGCCGAAGCCGCGGAACTCCTGCACCGCCTCGCCCGCGGCGCCTTCTCGGCGGTGGGCGCGGGGCTCCTCGGGCGGTAGGGGTGTATGCCGTCCGGACCAGGCGGCGGGCGGTTTCTCTCCGCGAGTGCACCCGTTCGTACGGTGAGGCGAGATGGCGGGTGCGTGCTAAATTCGCACACATGGATATCGGTGCGCGCATCTCGGAGGCAAGGGCGGAGCGCGGCGTCACTCAGACCCAGTTGGCGGCCTCCGTCGGCATCGACCGCACGGCGCTGGCGAAGATCGAATCGGGCAAGCGGCGCGTGACGGCCGTGGAACTCGTGGCGATGGCGCGTGAACTGGGCCGCCGGGTGGAGTGGTTCGTCGACGAGGCGCCGCCCGCGCTCGTGTCGTACCGCGGAGCCGTGCGGGGCGAGGGGGGGAGCGTGCAGGCCATCGACGCGGAGCTCGATTCGCTGGTTCGCGACGCGGAGTTCGTCACCTCCCACTGCCCCGAGCTGGTCGAAGCCCAGCCCCCCGCCCTGCCCCATCCGACCACGACGGAGGAGGCGGACGAACTCGCGGTGTCCGCACGCGGGCTCCTCGGGCTGGACCCCGGCGAGCCGGTGTACGAGTTCTCCCGGTTGGCTGCGCGTGTGGGGCTCCTGGTGTTCTCCGTGGACCTGGGGGAAGGTGCGGACGCCGGTACGGTGCTGCTCAAGCGCGGCGGTGTCGCGCTGGTCAACGGACACTGGCGGGTGGGGCGTCGTCGTCTCGCGGCAGCCCACGAATTGGGTCACTACCTCGTCGCCGACGAGTTCTCCCTGGACTGGAGGGTCTCTGCGGCGGACGCCCGGGGCCTTGAGGCGAGGCTGGACCGATTCGCCAGGGCCTTCCTCATGCCGGGGGAGGACCTCCGTGAACGTTGGGGAACCTGGGAGGTCGACCCCGACGGCACCTGGCGGGACGCCGCGGTGCGCGCTGCCAGTCATTACGGCGTGGATATGGCGACCCTGGCCCGTCGACTCCACGAGATCGGCCTGGTGGACAGGGGGCGGGCGGACCGTGTTCGCCGTGTGCAGACCAAGCAGGCCGACATCGTGGAGAAGAACCTCGTCGTGCGTGACGAACTGGCGCCGGTCTCCCTGCCGAGACCCTACGAGCAGGCGGTGTTGAGGCTCTACCGCCGCGAGATGATCAGCGCCGAGCGTGCTCTCGGATTGTTCCGGGGCACCTTCACCCGCGACTCCCTTCCGAGTCTGCCACCAGTTTCGGACGCGGAGATGTGGAAGGTGACGTCGTGACCGACCCGCGGACCGCGTACGTGCTGGACACGGGGCCGCTGAGTCACTTCGCGCACGCTCAATGGCTCGGAGTCCTCAAGATCGTTCTGAAGGACCACCGGGTGCTGATCCCCGATGTCGTCGAAGCGGAGTTGCGCAACGGCGCTGAGCGGCACCACTACCTGCGCGCCGTGCTCGACGCGGACTGGATCGAGATCGTCCCCCTCGACACCCCGGCCGAATTTTCGGCTTTCGCACACTACGAGCGCCTTCTGGTCGGGACAGACGGGCGCAACGTCGGCGAGTGCGGGGTGCTCGCCCTGGCGGAGTGCCTGCCTGCTGCCGTGGCCGTCGTCGACGACCGGGTGGCCGTTGAGGCCGTGCGAGGACGGGGCGTCACCTTGCGCCGGACCCTCGGGCTGCTGTGCGACGCGATCCGGGCAGGTCTCCTCACGGTGCCGTTGGTCTCCGCGCTCGCTGACGACCTGCTCAGCACGGCGTACCGCCTGCCCTTCAAGCCGGGTGGTTTCGCCGAGTGGTGTGACCGGGAAGGTCTCATTCCCGGTGTGTAGGCCGCGGTCGCTCCGCACGCCAGTGAGGTGGGCGAGCCCATCCGCAGTCCGCCTCGTCGTCGGGCTCGCCGGGGCGGCCCGGTCCGGCCGTGCTCGAAGGCCGTGGAGTTCGGTCTCCCTGAGCTGGAACGGCGGCTCGGCGCGGTAGCTCCGGTCCCATCGACCCGGAGCACGTTGCCGTACTGCGGCAACCCTCGCACGTTGTCGACGGTGCCAACATCCAATACTTTGGCTGGGCATGGCGAACTGATGGGCGTCGAATCCAGATCGTAGTCAAGGCTAGGTATGCGCAAGCGACGGACGACGGTCGATTCAAAGTCGCAAGAGGCGAGAAGATCGGCGTGATCACTGCGTACTGCAAGGGCGTGCGCAAGTGTCCAGAATGGGTTAATCAGCGAGTATGGGAAACGGCGGTAGATCTCCTGCGGATACTGACCCCGGCGAGGTCGAGGAGCTCGGAGAGCTACAGGTCGCCATCGCCGAACTCCTTTTGCGTCACGTCTGGGCTCCCCTGGTCGGCGACCAGCACGTGCGGGGCGTGCTCCCGGCACCCGACGGTGCGGAGGCGGTCCGGGTCGTCGTCGGCCCCCGTCGAGGTTCCCGCCACGCCGTTGCCTACGAGGTCCCTCTCCGTGTGGAGGACGGAGATCTGCGTACCACCTACAGCGTCGTCGCCCTGCTCCGAGCCCAACTCGCCGTGGTGGGATCCCTTCGCACGGTCGGAACGGTCATGGGCATGCCTCTCGCCCGCGTCGACCCGGAAGCCGTTGGTGAAGCGCCGTTCACGAAGGACGACTGGGCCGAGACCCTGTTGTCGACACTCGCCCGCCCGAGACGTGAAGGTCGTTCCCGCGTACGCCTCCGCGGATACCTGTTCAGGGCTCCGGAACGACTCCGGCTCTATCTGGACAGCTCGGGTGTCGTTGGAGTGATCGCCGCCGACGTTCGTCCCGGCGGTGCGCTGACGGCGCTGCTGGCCATGCTGTCGCCCTTCGACGAAGAGGAGTGGCGCAGGGACGAAGGCGCCGATGACCCTCACGCTACGAGGGTTTTTGACTACACCGATCTGTAAGTGGGTCAACGACTCGTGCCGATCGAGGTCGGCTTGTTGACCCGTGGCGGGATGTGCGTCGCCTGGGCACGACGGGCCGGCGACGGGCGGGTGGGCTGCTGGCAAGGAGCGTGAGGACGGCTCGGCTCTCCGTCGCCTTCGTTTCGGTCGTCAGGAACCCACATCGCTCGGGGCGGTCCGGAGCCCGTGGGTCGTGGTCGGCGGCCGTGCTCAGGGGTCGTGGAGTTCGGTTTCCCAGGGTTGGAGGGGCGGCTCGACGCGGTAGCTCCGGTCGCCGTGGGCGCGGAGCCACTGGGCGAACGGCCGGAGCGAGGCGCGCACGTCGACGGGGCGGTGTTCCACCGGCCCATCATGTCGGGTTCCGTGTCGGTCGAACCCGGGTCCGGCCCTGGACGGTCATGTGACCGGCGGGTAGCGTACGGGGCTGAGCGGGCGCTTAGCTTCTGCTGTGCAAGGAGCACCCCACGGCCCGCCCGTACGGCGGACACGCCGGTCAAGCGGCTCCTCGGCGACACCGGCGAGGTCACGAAGACGGTCGTCGCGAAGGACCTGGGGCTCTGAGAGGGTCGGAACATGCCTGAAGCACTCCAGTCGCTCCTCGATCTGCTGGACCTGGAACGGATCGAGGAGAACATCTTCCGCGGACGGTCCCACGCCTCCGTGGTGCCGCGGGTCTTCGGCGGCCAGGTCGCCGCGCAGGCCCTGGTCGCGGCGGGGCGCACGGCGCCCGCCGACCGTCCGGCGCACTCCCTGCACGCCTACTTCCTGCGCCCCGGCGACCCGGGTGCGCCCATCGTGTACTCCGTGGACCGCATCCGCGACGGCCGGTCCTTCACCACCCGCCGGGTGGTCGCCGTCCAACACGGACAGCCCGTCTTCCACCTCTCGGCTTCGTTCCAGGCGCACGAGGAGGGCCTGGAGCACCAGGCGCCGGTGCCCCCCTCCGTCGATCCGGAGACCCTGCCGACCGCCGCCGAGACCCTGGACCGGTACGCCGACGTGCTGCTGCCGGGCGTCCCGGACCGGCTGGCCGAGGCCCGGCGCGCCATCGACCTGCGGTACGTCGACGAGCCGCCGTTCGCCTCGCTGGGCCGGCCGCGCGAGCCGCGCTCCCAGGTGTGGTTCCGGGCCGCCGGCAAGCTGGTCGACGACCCGCTGTTGCACGTCTGCCTGGTCACCTACGTCTCCGACATGACCCTGCTCGACTCGGTGCTGTTGGCGCACGGGCGGGGCGGTTGGGCGGTCGGGGACGTGGTGGGCGCCTCGCTGGACCACGCGATGTGGTTCCACCGTCCGTTCCGCGCCGACGAGTGGCTGTTGTACGACCAGGAGTCGCCCTCCGCCTCCGGCGGGCGCGGGCTGGGGCAGGGCCGGATCTACACCCGGGACGGACGGTTGGCGGTCACCGTCATCCAGGAGGGCGTCATCCGGGTGCCCCGGTAGTCCGCGGCCGTCCCGGTACCCGCCGGCTCCCGGGGGACACCGGCACCGCTACCCCGCGGCCTCCGGGTCGGGCGAGGCGGTGAGGGTCCAACGGCCGATCTCCCGGTACCCGGAGTCGTACACCTTTTCGCCGGAGCCGGGCGCCAGCGGGTAGTGGTGGAGGTTGCCGGCCCAGTAGCGCAGCGCCCGGGACAACTCCTTCACCGCCTCCTCGGCCGGGGCGTCGTCGGGGACGTGCACGTCGAGGACGAACCTCATGGCGGTACCTCTTCCGGTGGTCTGCGGGGTGGCTGTCGGCGGTGGCCCGCCGCGGGCCACCGACCCGGGCGTACGTGGACGCTCCCGGGGCCGGCGCCGGCCTTCGGGCGACGGGCGTCCGGCATGCGGACCGCAGCGGGCCCGGGGGCCGTCCGCCCTGCCTCCATCGTTCCACTGAACCTCCCGGTGAGACTTGGACGGCGCCGGGGCCCGGAATCACCCGCTGGAACGGTGCACAGGTCTCAAACGGGGTGGCCGGGTCACGCCCCCCGCGGCCGTGGTGGGCGCACGGGCTGGTGGATCTCCGCCCGGCCGGGGGACCCCGGCGGCACAATGGGCGGTATGCCGATACCCGGGACACCCAGCCGCGCCGAGCTCGTCGACCATCTGATCCGCACGCGCATCGCGGGCGAGGTGGCCACCCCCCGCGAGAACAACCTCGACCACTACCGCAGGCTCGCCAACGGGGACCGCCACTACTGGTTCGGCCTGGAGCTGGGTGACCGGTGGACCGACGAGCAGGACGTGCTGGCCGTGATGGCGGAACGGTGCGGGGTGAACGACGACCCGCAGCACCGGCAGGGCCAGGACACCATCGACCCGGAGTTGACCGTCGACGGCCTGGACCGGATGGCCGCCCGGCTGCGCAAGGCCGCCGCCGGGCGGGAGCGGGTGCTGGTCGCCACCGGCCACCCGGGCGCCCTGTTGGACGTGCACCGGGCCACCGCCGAGGCGCTGCGCGCGGCGGGCTGCGACATCGTCGTCATCCCGGACGGGCTGCTCGCCGACGAGGGCGTCGTCTTCCAGCTCGCGGACGTGGCGATGCAGGCGGGCGGCGCCTCGCTGTGGCACACCCACTCGCCCCAGCCGCTGAACGCGGTGCTCGACGGCTTGGCGCAGCTGGGGCAGGCCCCGCCGGACCTGGTCGTCGCCGACCACGGGTGGGCGGGCCGGGCCGGGCAGCGCGGCATCGACTCGGTCGGGTACGCCGACTGCAACGACCCGGCGTTGTTCATCGCCGAGGCGGAGGGCACCGTCCAGGTGGCGGTGCCCCTGGACGACCACGTCCGCAGCCCCCGCTACTACGACCCGATGGTGGCCTACCTGTTGGCCGCTGCGGGGCTCACCGCCGCCCGCTGACCCGCGGCCCGGCCCGGCTCAGGGCCTGCGGTCGAGGGAGGGGCCGGGCGTGGGGTCCAGGTACACCCGGCTGATCACCGGGAAGCGTCGTCGCAGCCGTCGCTCGGCCTCCTCGCAGGCCTGCTCGACCTGGGCGGCGGTGGAAAGGTCCCGGAAGTCGACCTTGGCCGCCACCAGCGCCTCGCGCGGTCCCAGCAGTCGGGTGGTCAGCTCCAGCACCCCGTCCACGTGCGGGTCGGCAAGCAGCAGCGCCCGGATCTCCCGCCGCACCGGGGCGGGCAGCGGCCGGCCGATCAGCAGCTCGGCGTTGGAGCGGCCCAACTCCCAGGCCACCCAGAGCAGCAGGGCGCCGATGCAGAGCGAGGCGGTGCCGTCCCACGCCCCCGAGCCGGTGAGTTGCCCGCCGAGCAGTCCGCCGGCCGCGAGCAACAGCCCGACCAGGGCCGCGGTGTCCTCCAGGACGACCGCCTTGACCGCGGTGTCGGGGGTGCGCCGCAGGTAGCGGCGGAGCGGGACGCCGTAGCCGCGGGCCTCCCGGCGGGCCTGACGGACTCCGGTCCGCAGGGAGTAGCCCTCCAGCAGGAAGGCGACGCCGAGCACCAGGTAGGAGAGCAGCGGGTCGCCGGGTTCCTCGCCGTGGGTGAGGGTGTGCACCCCGTCGTACACGGCGAACACCGCCCCGCCGACGAAGGTGGCGACGGCGGCGAGCAGCGCCCAGATGTAGCGTTCGGCGCCGTGGCCCACCGGGTGGTCCTCGTCCGCGGGTTTCTCGCCGCGCTTCAGGGCGGTCAGCAGCAGGAGTTCGGTGACGGTGTCGGCGACCGAGTGGGCGGCCTCGGACAGCATCGCGCTGGAGCCGCTGGTGAGCCCCGCGACGGCCTTCGCCACCGCGATCCCGAGGTTGGCCGCGGCGGCCACCAGTACCGTCGCGACGCTCTCGCCGCCCTCTCCGCTGTCGGTTGCGACCCCCGGCCCTTCGTCCCTTTCGTTCATGGACGCGCAGTATGCCGGAACGGGTGGGGTGGGGGTCGGTGGCGGGGCGCGGTCCACCGTGCGGCGTCCGGATGCGCCGGGCGCGTCCGCCCGGCGCATCGAGGTCAGCCGAACCGTACGGGCAGCTCGTCGATGCCGCGCAGCAGGACGGAGGCGCGCCAGCGGACCGCGTCCGGTGGCACGGCCAGCCGGAACTCGGGCCGCCTGGCGAGCAGTTCGGTCAGGGCGATGACCCCTTCGGCGCGGGCGAGCGGCGCCCCGGGGCAGTGGTGGACGCCGTGCCCGAACCCGAGGTGGTTCGGACGTTCCCGGCCGAGGGCGAAGCGTTCCGGGTGCGGGCACCCGCGGGGGTCCTGCCCGGCGCCGCCGAGCGAGATGACGACGGCCTCGCCGCGGGCCACGGCCGTGTCGCCGATCCGGGTGTCCCCGGCCGCGTACCGGAAGGCCGCGGCCCGGGCGGGGGAGTGGAAGCGCAGCGTCTCCTCGACGACCTCGCCCAGCAGCGAGGGGTCGGCCCGCACCGAGGCCAGCAGCGGCGGCTGGCACAGCAGCGTGTACAGGGCGCCGGAGATCAGGTTCATGGTGGTCTCGTGGCCCGCCACCACCAGCAGGAAGCACATGCCGATCAACTCTTCGGGCGACAGGGGGTCCTCGTCGTCCGGGGAGGCCAGCAGGCTCAGCAGGTCGTCCCGGGGGTCCCGTCGCCTGCGGGCCAGCAGTTCGCCGAAGTATCCGGCCATCGCTGCGGAGGAGGCCCGGCCGAGCTCGTCGGAGTCGGGGGTGATGAGGGCGCGGGACCAGGCGCGCATCGTCGGACGGTCCTGTTCGGGCACCCCCAGCAGTTCGCAGATCACCGTGATCGGGAGGGGGACGGCGAACGCGTCGACCAGGTCGGCGGTGCCCGACCGGGGCAGTGCGTCGACCAGTTCCGCGGTGATCTGCCGGATGCGGGGGCGTAACGCGGTCACCCGGGCCTGGGTGAAGTGCCGGGTGACCCGGGCACGGAGCCGGGTGTGCTCCGGCGGATCGGTCTGGAGCATGTTGCGCCCCGGCCCGTAACTGCCGTCGTCCGACCAGCCGGCGGAGTGCCGCAGGTCGTTGCGGAGCAGTGGATCGGCGAGCGCGGCGCGGGCCTCGGCGCGGCCCACCACCAGCCAGACGTCCCCGAGGTCGAGCATGCGCACCCGGTGGACGGGGCCTTCCGCGTGGAGTCGCTGGTACAGGGGTTCCGGCTGCTGGTCGGGGTCGGTGCCCGGGGGCGCCAGGTCGTGCGGGGTCGGGGTGACGGACGATGACATGCGGTCCCTCCGGTGGTTCCGGGAGCGGTGCGCTTCAGTACGGGAACATCATGAAAAATGATGATTGGTCGCCGTTCGCATGCGCATGCTATTCCCGCTCGCCCCTCCCGTCACCGGAGAGTTCCCGCCGTTCTTCGGCCGTCGCGCCGAAGCTTCCGGTGGCGGCCGTCCGCCCGGCGGGGGGCGGGGTGCGGTAGCCGCGGAGGGGGGCGTTGGTCGCGGCCACCACGGCGACCGCCACGGCGGCCGACAGCCCGCCGAAGACCAGGGCGAACGGGACGGAGGTCGCCGAAGCCAGCAGGCCACCGCGGAAGTTGCCGAGCTCGGGACCCGCCACCCCGATGACGTGCTCCACCGAGGTGACCCGTCCCCGGTACGCGTCCGGGGTCTCCAACTGGACCAGGGCGCCCCGGGTGACGACGGACGCGGTGTCGGCGGCGCCCGCCACGGCCAGGCACCCCAACGCCAGCCACAGCGGCCCCGCGAGTCCGAAACCGGCCAGTGCCAGACCCCAGATGCCGGCGGCGACCAACTGCACCAGGCCGGCCCGGCGCCAGCGGGTCACGGTGCCGGAGAACAGGCCGGCCGTGATCCCGCCGACCGCGACGGCGGAGAGGAACAGACCGAGGGTTTGCGGATTCCCCCCGAAGCGGACCTCGTTGACCAGCGGGAAGAGCGCGACGGGCATGGCGAGCAAAGTTGCCGACAGGTCGGTCGCCATCGAGCCCCACAGCTTCGGCCGGCGCAGCACGATCCGCCAACCGCCGCGCTGCGGCCGGCGTTTGCCGCCGTCCGCGGCGACCCCCTGGGGGCGCATGGAGGGCAACCGGAGCACCGTGAGCATCGAAACCGTCGTGGCCACGGCCTGGACGGCGTACGCGGCGGGCAGGTCCCAACGGGCGATGATCAGTCCGGCCACCGCTGGCCCGGCCAGCATGGCCGTCTGGAAGGAGATGCTGGCCAGGGCGAGGCCGGACGCGATCTGGTCGCTCGGCAGCAGCCGGACCGGGTAGGCGCGCCGGGCGGGCGCGCCGAGCGCGTTGCAACTCGCCCCCGCGGCGACCAGGGCGAGCAGCAGCACCACGTTCCGGTTGCCGGCCAGGGCCTGGGAGAACAGTCCCACCGAGGACAGCAGTTGGCCCGCGGCGGTGGCCCGCACCAGCGTGCGGCGGTCGACGGCGTCGGCGAGGGTGCCGCCGAGCAGCCCGAACAGCACCATCGGCACCCCGGTGGCCAAGCCGATGGCGCCGGTGCCCACCGGACTGCCGGTCAGCTCCCAGACCTGGGTCAGCACCGCCACATTGGCTATCTGGACGCCGAGTTGGGCGACCGATATGCCGATCCACAGGTCCCGGTAGGTGGGGCTGTGGCGCAGCGGCCGGGTGTCGAGGAACCGACCGCGGACCCGCCCCCTCATCGCGGCGGTTCGACGAGGTGGTGGAGGATCCGCTCCCGCATCGGCCGCCGCTCCAGCGCCCGCCGCACCTCCTCGACCACGGCGGTCATCGCGTACGGCACCTCACGGTCCAGTTCGGCGACCGTCGCATGGGTGGCCCGCCACTCCGCCTCCAGGAACGGCACCATCGACCGGCCCCGCTCCGTCAGGTCGATCCGCCGGGTGCGGGCGTCGGGCCCCGGCTCCGAGGTGACCAGCCCCTCCTTGCGCATGGCGGCGACGGTCTGGCTGATCGCCGAGTGCGAGCGGTCCAGGGACTCGGCGAGCTCCCGGATGGTCAGCGGCCCGGTGTGGGCGAGCCGGATCAACGGATAGGCGAACCGGGGCCGCACCCCCTGGATGCCGTGCTCGACGTAGACCTTCTCGATCTCGGCGTCCATCGCCGACATGAGCGCGTACAGGGAGTACCAGGGGTCACGGTGCACCGTGGGATCCGGAGATGTCACAGCGCTAATATAACAGTGCTGTGACATTTGGGGAGGGGTGCGGAGGCGCGAACCGGCCGGGAAACGCGCCGACTCCCGCACGGCCGCCCGGTGGTGCCGGCATCACCGGGCGGCGCGTGCATCCCTGCCCCGGCGCCGGCCACCCGGTCCCCCGAACGCGACGCGCGCCGGCGTACGCCACACTGGATCGTCGACCCGGGGCACCGCCCCGGACCCGGCACCCCCGCGGCCCGGCACCCCCGGCCCGCACCCCGCGGCCCCGGAGCACCCCCGGGACCGCGCCCCCCGCGGTCGGGAACGCCCCGGACCGCACCGCACGCCACGAGCGCCAGGCGACGGCCCGGCCCGGGACACCCCCGGCCCCGGCGACCACCGCCCCGCACCGCACCGGAGGAGTCCGACGATGAGCACCACCGAGAACCCGGCCGAGGGCACCCCCGCCACCTTGCCCACCGGCCCCGCCCACCCCGTCGGACCCGTGGACTCCTCCCGCATCCCCCGCTACGCCGGCCCCGCCACCTTCGCCCGGCTGCCCCGCATCGACCAGGTACCCGCCGCCGACGTCGCCGTCGTCGGCGTCCCCTTCGACACCGGCGTCTCCTACCGCCCCGGCGCCCGCTTCGGCGGCAACGCCATCCGCGAGGCGTCCCGGCTGCTGCGCCCCTACAACCCCGCGCAGGACGCCTCCCCCTTCGCCCTGGCCCAGGTCGCCGACGCCGGCGACATCGCCGCCAACCCCTTCGACATCCACCAGGCCGTGGAGACCGTCGAGGCCGCCGCGGACGACCTCCTCGCCACCGGCGCCCGACTGATGACCCTCGGCGGCGACCACACCATCGCCCTGCCGCTGCTGCGCTCCGTCGCCAAGAAGCACGGCCCCGTCGCCCTGCTCCACTTCGACGCCCACCTCGACACCTGGGACACCTACTTCGGCGCCGAGTACACCCACGGCACGCCCTTCCGCCGCGCCGTCGAGGAGGGCATCCTCGACACCTCCGCCCTCTCCCACGTCGGCATCCGCGGCCCCCTCTACGGCAAGCAGGACCTCACCGACGACGAGAAGATGGGCTTCGGCATCGTCACCTCCGCCGACGTGTACCGGCGCGGCGCCGACGAGGTCGCCGACCAACTGCGCCAGCGCATCGGCGACCGCCCCCTCTACATCTCCATCGACATCGACTGCCTGGACCCGGCGCACGCCCCCGGCACCGGCACCCCCGAGGCCGGCGGCATGACCTCCCGCGAACTGCTGGAGATCCTGCGCGGCCTCGCCTCCTGCAACCTGGTCTCCGCCGACGTCGTCGAGGTGGCCCCCGCCTACGACCACGCCGAGATCACCGCCGTGGCCGCCTCCCACACCGCGTACGAGCTGACCACGATCATGGCCCGACAGATCGCGGCCTCCCGCACCACGGACGCCGGGAACGCCGCGAGCTGATGCCAGGGGTGCCGTGCGCCGGTGCGCACACCGGGCCCGCAACGGACCCGCGCGCCGGCGCACGGCACCGATGACCGAACCACCCCCGCCCCCGCCCGGGGCGGGACGGACCACAGGGAGCGTGGCGAGAACGTGACGCACGACCACCACGGGCCGGAACTGCTGCCGACGCCCGCCCAGACCGAGGCCGCCCTCAACCCGCCCGCCGGCCGCCGCGGCGCCGACCTGGTCCTGGAGACCCTCGACTGCCTCGGCGCCACCACCGTCTTCGGCGTCCCCGGCCGCGACACCCTCGCCCTGTACGACGCCCTGCGCCGCAGCCACCTCCCCTACGTGGGCCTGCGCACCGCGAGCGGCGCCGCCTTCGCCGCCGACGCCTACGGCCGCCGCACCGGCGAGGCCGCCCCGCTGCTGCTGCCCACCGGCCCCGCCGCCCTCGCCGCGCTGCCCGCGCTCCAGGAAGCCGCCGAGGCCTCCGCCCCGGTGATCACCGTCGTCTCCCAGGTCCCCGCCGCCGGCCTCGGCGGCGCCCGCCACGGCCACCTCCACGAACTCCGCGACCAGCAGGCGTCGTTCCGCGACGTGGTGAAGTCGGTGCACACCGCCCGCACCCCCGCGCAGATCCCCTCCGCCGTCGCCGCCGCCTGGCAGTCCGCACTGACCGTGCCGCACGGCCCCGTCCTGGTCGAGATCCCCCGCGACGTCCTCGCCGAGCCCACCGTCATCCCCGTCGTCACCAGCCTGGACGCCATGCCCGAGGACGTGGTGCCCCGCCCCGAACTCACCGCCGTCGCCGCCGAGTGGCTGTCCACCGCCGACCGCCCCGCGATCATCGCCGGCGGCGGAGTGATCCGCTCCGACGCGACCGGCAAACTCCGCGCCCTCGCCGAGAAGCTGACCGCCCCCGTCGTCACCACCGTGGGCGGCCACGGCGCCTTCCCCCGACACCACCCCCTCTCCCTCCGCTCCCACCTCACCGCCCGCCCCGTCCTCGACCTCCTCGAAGACGCCGACGTCCTCCTCGTCGTCGGCTCCGGTCTCGGCGAACTCACCACCGGAGGAGGCGGGTTCCACCCCCGCGGCCGGATCGTCCAGATCGAGGCCGACCCCGGCAAACTGGAGTCCCACCACCCCGCCCTCGGCATCCACGCCGACGCCCGCCTCGCCCTCGACGCCCTCCTGGACACGGTCCGCCCCCGGCCGGACGACACCGCCGCCGCTTCTGCCCAGGCTTCCGACCGCGTCCGCGAGGCCCTCGCCGCTGTCGCCCGGAGCCGTGCCGGGAACTTTGCCCACCCCTCCAAACCGGCCCCGGAAGAGGCCCTGTTGGACGCCGTCCGCAGGGCCCTGCCGGACGCCGCCCCCTCCTTCTGGGACCTGACCGTCCTCACCGGATGGGCCTGGTCCGCCTTCGACGCCCGCCGCCCCAACACCCTGCACTCCGCGCAGGGCGCCGGCGCCCCGGGCTACGCCCTGCCCGCCGCCATCGGCGCCGCCGTCGCCGACCCCTCGTACCCGGTCCTCGCCGTCTCCGGCGACGGCGGCGCCCTCCACTCCGTCGCCGAGCTGGCCACCGCCCGCCAGTACGGCCTGGACCTCACCTGGCTGATCGTCGACGACTCCGGCCACGGCTACCTCCGCCACCAACTCGCCGACCGCTACGCTGGCCCCGTCGCCGCCGCCCCGTTGGACGCCCCCGGGCCCGACCTCGTCGCCCTCGCCGCCTCGTTCGGGGTCACGGCTGCTTCGGCCAGCCCGGAGACCCTGGGCACCGTGTTGGGGGAGGCCCTGGGCGCCGCCGGACCTTCGGTGGTGGTGCTGCGGGTGGGGGCGGGGGAGTTGGGGGTGTTGTAGGTCGGGTGCATGGGGTGGGTGGCGTCGGGTGCGGGTTTGGCCCCGTGCCCGGCCCCGAGGCCCAGCCCCGCGGGGTGCGGGGATCACGGGTCGGGCGCGGCGTGCGGCGACGCGCTGGGCGTCCCGTACGAGGGGCCACCCCCGCTTGGTGCTTACGTGCGGGGAACATCCGGCGTGGTTGGCGCGACCGTAGCCGACGAGGGGGTCATCCCCGCATCGCGGGGAGCACGCGAACCACATGGCGCCGGATTTGTCGCCGTCGGGGCCAGCCCCGCGCGTGCGGGGAACACGTGAGGAGCGCGGCGCTGATGCCGAGGGCTCCGGGACCACCCCCGCGCGTGCGGGGACCACTCCTCCAGGCTCGGGTCGTACACCAGCGCGTCGGGACCACCCCCGCGCGTGCGGGGAACACGAGGCTCCACAGGGTGGGTTGATGGTCGGCGAGGGACCACCCCCGCGCGTGCGGGGAACACGCCGGCGGACGCAGTGGAGGGGTGGAGCCCGTCGGGACCACCCCCGCGCGTGCGGGGAACACTCATTCCTGTCGGAGGCGCCGCGCTGTGCGCAGGGACCACCCCCGCGCGTGCGGGGAACACCGTTTCTCGATCGCGTACAGCGTGGTGCGCCAGGGACCACCCCCGCGCGTGCGGGGAACACTCCTTCGGCGGCTTGATCTGCCGCTTGAGCAGGGGACCACCCCCGCGCGTGCGGGGAACACGAGAGCGGCGCACCGGACGCCGCGGCGAGCGCGGGACCACCCCCGCGCGTGCGGGGAACACCGCCCAGATCAACGCATCCGGCATCCGGGCGAGGGACCACCCCCGCGCGTGCGGGGAACACGTCCCCCTCTAGGCTTCAAGGCTCTGTCTCATGGGACCACCCCCGCGCGTGCGGGGAACACGAGAAGGTGGCTCGGGGAGATCGGGCGGCCTCGGGACCACCCCCGCGCGTGCGGGGAACACATGGCCGGCACCCTCCCGGGCACCGACGCCTGGGGACCACCCCCGCGCGTGCGGGGAACACCCCCGAATCCGGGGCGCATCACGATCAATCAAGGGACCACCCCCGCGCGTGCGGGGAACACATGCTCGATGACGCCACCCGGTGAGGCTCCCCGGGACCACCCCCGCGCGTGCGGGGAACACGACCTCGACAGCTTCGACGTGAAGTCGTTGGGGGGACCACCCCCGCGCGTGCGGGGAACACCCGCCCCGCACAGGAGGACCCGGTGTGCTGAAGGGACCACCCCCGCGCGTGCGGGGAACACGGACAACAACGCGAAGGCGGGCGCCGCGTCGGGACCACCCCCGCGCGTGCGGGGAACACTTGAGGACGACCGGGATGCAGTTCTCGCGGAGGGGACCACCCCCGCGCGTGCGGGGAACACCCAACACCCTGTAGGAGGGGTCATGGTGCAGCCGGGACCACCCCCGCGCGTGCGGGGAACACCCTTCGTGACCTGCGACGTTAGTTGACCAGAGGGCTGTTTTCATTGAGAACTTGAAAACCCGGCATATCGCCTAATCCTGCCCTCCTGCCCTTCTGTCTGTCGGCCCTGACTCTGGCGACTCTAGACCGTTCTGTCACTCCAGTTGAGTGGTGTCCCCGGCGGGTGGCCTTGGTGCCCGCGATGAGGGTGGTGAACACGGCCGTAAGGGAAGGCGAGGGCGTGCCCGCTCGGTGCATATTCGTCAGAGTGACATGAATCTGCCCCAACCTGGCCCCCGACCAGGCCCGCTCTGCAATGCTGGGGACTGATTCGAGAGGGGCCTCAGCGATGCAGTGGAAGATCCACGGTGAACGTCCGATCTACGAGAACCCATGGGTCAACCTGTGGTTGACCGATGTGGAACAGCCGGACGGGCACCGATGGGAGTACCACGTCGTCAAGCTCCGGCACCTGGCCGTGGCGGCCGTGATCAACGACGAGCTCGAGATCCTGATGATGTGGCGGCACCGCTTCATCACGGACTCGTGGGCGTGGGAACTGCCCATGGGCCTGGTCGAGGATGGCGAGAGCCCTGCTGCTGCCGCTGCTCGTGAGGTTCTGGAAGAGACGGGCTGGCGGCCCGGACCGATGAAGCCGTTGATCTACGCGGAGCCGGCCAACGGGATCACGGACTCTCAACACCACGTGTTCCGTGCCGATGGGGCCGCCTACGACGGTCCCCCCACCGAGAAGAACGAATCCGACCGGATCGAATGGATCCCGCTGGCAGACGTCCGGGGCATGATCGACCGCCGCGAGATCGTGAGCAGTGGCTCGCTCGTCGGCCTCTTGTACGTTCTCATGGACGAGGCGATCCGCTGACCCGAGTTGGAAGGAGAGCCCGTAGCCGTGACTCGAAGACCAGGGCTACGGGCTCCCGGCGGCACGGGGCCAGTTCGTCGTAGAAACTCGCGTAGGTGCCCGGCCACACGCTCCGAGGCGACCGAGGCGGCGGGCTCCAACGCGTCCGTCGCCGTCTGGCATGCCTGATTCAGCTTGCCGAGGCTGAGCGAATCAGAACGCGTGGACCGCGCGTTCTCGCTCAGGCCGCGTGGGCGGCGGTGTGGCTGCCCAGTATCGCGTGGGCGAACGAACGCCTCCCACAGCGGAAGCATCCACAGCGCACGCGGGTGGAAAAGCGGTGCGGGGACACGCCTCTCCGGACGTGGACTCTTGCGCCGTTTCGGGTGGTGCACGGTCTGGCGATGCTCAAGCGGAGCCGATTGCCTCGGCCTTGATGCCCGTCACGAAGGATGTGAACGCATGGGTTGGGAGGGCGAGTACGGGGCCGTTCGGGTTCTTGGAGTCGCGGAGGGGGATGAGGCCGTGGGTGGCGGCGTATGCGGGTGCCCATTCGACGCAGGAACCGCCGTTATTGCTGTAGGAGGACTTGACCCAGTGGTGGGCAGAGGGGGTGAGGTTCACGGGTGCCCTTTCGTCGTGGTCGTGGTCGTGGTCGTGTGGGGTGTTGGGCGGTACGGGTACGGGCCTCACCGTGCTGGACACGGTGAGGCCCGTTGGGTCGCATCGGGGTGTGGTCGGTCGGGGGTGCTCAGGCCGAGGCGAGTTCTTCGGCCTTGATGCCCGTCACGAAGGATGTGAACGCAAGGGTTGGGAGGGCGAGTACGGGGCCGTTCGGGTTCTTGGAGTCGCGGACCGGAACGGTGCCGTGGTCGGCGGCGTGTGCGGGTGCCCATTCGACGCAGGTGCCACCGTTGTTGCTGTAGGAGGACTTGACCCAGTGGTACGTGGCTAGGTTGGAGGTCACGGGTTCTCCTTCGTGTCGGTGGGCTTGGGCTAGCGAGCGGTACGGGTACGGGCCTCACCGTGCAGGGCGTGGTGAGGCCCGTTGGGTCGCTTCGGGCTGCGGCCTGGTCCGGTGGTACTCAGACCGAACCGAGTCCCTCGGCCTTGATGCCCGCTACGAAGGAAGAGAACGCCTGGGCGGGGAAGGCGAGAACGGGGCCGCCGGGGTTCTTGGAGTCGCGCACCGGGACGAGGCCGTGGAGGGTGGCGTGGTTGGGTGCCCATTCGACGCAGGTGCCTCCGTTGTCGCTGTAGGAGGACTTGACCCAGCGGGGAGCGGGGGAGGCGGTGGTCACGTGATGCCCTTTCTGAGTTGCTCGATCATGGCGACGGACTCTGCCTGAGAGGGGGACTCTGTCTGGAGCAAATGGTAGTTCCTCACGCGAGGGAGCACAGAGGACAGTTCCCGGTCCAACTGGCCCTGTGCTTGCGACTCAAGGTAGGAGACCACGGAACGGTCAGGGAGCGTGAGCAGGTTCACTGGCCGGTTGAACGGCCGTCGTGCCCCCAGTGTGTACGGAGCGATCTGTAGCGAAGTGTGTGGCAGTCTGGCGAACTTGATCAGGTGCGCGAATTGGTCACGCATGACTGCTGGGTCGTCCCCAATGGGACGTCGAAGACAGCTCTCGTCCAGGACCGCGAAGATCAGCGGCGGTGGGGTCCGGTCCAGTGCCTGCTGGCGCTTTATCAGGTACTCGACGCGTTCGGCGGCCTTCTCGGGTGTGATGTCCTTTCGCTCCACGGCGGCATCGGCAAGCACTTGCGCGTACGCCCGCGTCTGGAGCAGCCCAGGGATCACTCCCACCTCGAACAGACGGATCTCGGCGGCTCGTTCCTCCAACTCCAAGTACTCGGGGAAGCCCTCCAGTAGCGCCCCGAACTTGATTTCCCGCCACTGGCGTTCGAATGACTCTTCGGTGCCAGCGAGCCCGAAGTGCATGTCGATCTTTCGCACGAACCGCAAAGTAGCCATTTTCCGACCAGTTTCGGTGTGCGACAGCTGGGTTGGCGAGTAGCCGAGCTTCTGTGCCAGCTCCTTCTGCTTGAGGCCGAGATCCAGGCGCTTCTGGCGCAGGCGGGCGCCCAACGCCGCCTGCGGGCTCTCGTCCGGGTTCAGGTCCTTGATGTTCGCCATGTGCGTCCGCCCAATTTATTTGCTGTCGTTCCAAGTTGAACTGATCCCTGCCGTGGTCCACGCTGAGGGCTCTTGGTAGTGAACCAGCTACGGAGAGGAAGCGCCCTGTGTTCAAAGGTGAACTAGGCGTGGGAGACCTCGCGTTCGACACTCGAAAGGGTGTTGTCGGAGTGGTTATGGACCGAATCGGGGCTCAGTACTACCTCCGCCCGCCGCACGGCGGTGTCGAGTGGGAGGTGCCCCCGGACCAGGTCCGTCCGGCGCTCGCTTCGGACCGGCTGCGGCCCGTGGTCGCCGAGCTGAACGCCTGGAGTCGACGGAGCGCGCCATGGGGGTGACCAGGCGTTTCCGTCACGTCGAGTGGACGCTGAAGCGGATGGACGCCAAGGCGTGGGCCCACATCCAGTGCGTCTCGGGTGAACCGCGCTGCGGGGCCGTTCCGCCGGGCCGGCCGGGCAACCGGAGCCCCGAGGGCGTGTTGGCGTGGACCGAGGAACACTTTCGGGTGACGGGGCATCGTCGGTATGACCGCGTGCTCTTCGACCGGGTCCAGTGGGACCCGCCCGAGGACCTCGACCCCCACTCGCTCCCCGGCGTCAGCACGTGAACCGCCTTCCTGCGTCCGCACGTTCCGGCAACGCGCCGCAACAGCCGCCCGCCACCCGTCACTCGTGTCACGTCACTCGCATCGGCAGGGAGCCATGACCGACCGCACACCCACCGGCCCCGGGCCGGGCATCGACCAACTCCGCGCCACCCTGGACTCCTTGGGTACTCGCCCCGGTGCCCTCAGCCGTCCCCGTGTCCGAGAACTGATCGGCGCGGCCGTCCCGTTGGTGTGGGGAGAGCTGAAGGCCGCCGGAGCCTGGGACAAGCTCATCCCGACCGACCGGGCGGCGCTGTACTGGACCCTGGCCGTGAGCCACCACCTCCACCTCGACCTGTCCCCGATCGCCGACGACGAGGACCGAGCCGTCGGCGAACTGGTCCGGGACTGCGCTTACTTCGCCGTCCACTGCGAGCCTCGCCGGGTCCACCGCTGGCCCGAGGCCGAAGGGCGTCGCGAACAGCGCGAGGCCGCACTCCACCAGCTGGCCTGGCTCCACGACCTCCACCCCACCTGGCGCGCCGAGGTCTTCCACACCCTTCACACCGTTCCCCGCCCGACCCCCGAACCCGACCGAACCGCCGCCGCCACCGACTCCGCACCGCACCCCGCAACGGGCCCGGGCCGCCCGGACTGGGTCGAACCCTCCTGCGTGTGGGACGCCCTGGCCGACGCCCAACGCCGAGCCGTCCACGAGGCCCCACCACCGCCCGACCGCCCGGAGGGCTGGCTGGGCAGGGACGCCGCCCGACGGTTCGCCGCGCTCCCCGAAGGCTGGCAGGCCGAGGCCCTGCGCCGTATCGGCCGGGGAGACCCGGCCCGCCGCACCGTCAGCGAAGCGACCGAAGCCATGAACACCCTCCCCCGCTTCGGCATCGCCCTGCGCCCCGCACCCCCGCCCTGACCGCCCGCCCGCCCGCCCGCGGTGCCCGAGTCCCCCCACCTGCCCCGCTGAAGCCCCGCCCGGCAGGGGGCGGCACCCCCCCGCCTCCTCCCGCAAACCGAAAGCGCCCGGTGCACCGCGCCAACGGTCCACCGGGCTCGCCGAACCAGCTTGCCTAGGAGCTGCCCGACGTATGCGTGAGCGTATCTCCCGTGCCCTCGTACGGGTGTTGGACGTCCTGCCGTTGGCCCGTCGCCGCCGTCGCCGCCGTCGCCCCGGCCGTCACACCGCCGCCCACCTCGTACCCCGAGCCCCGTTGCCGCCCACCGTCATCTGCACCGCCCGCCTCCCCGTCCCGCCCCACGTCCTCGCCCGCACCGCCCCGTCCCCCTGGGGCCACCGCGTCCCGCCCTACCTCGGCGACTGGATCGCCCAACAGGAAGCCGAGTGGGCCACCGAGGACCCCGTCCCCGACCGACTCCCCGCATGACTCCCGAAGCCCTCACCGCCACCGAACCCGCCCACCACGAAGCCACCTGCTGTGCCTGTCACCGGCCGACCCTCGCGCCCCTCCCCGTCCGCGTCCCCCGACAGTCCGGCTCGGGGGCCAGGACCATAGACGCCTGCCCCCACTGCGCCCTCACCCTGACCCCCGCCCCCATCCCCGACGAACTCGACGCGGCGGGAGTCCACGGGCCGTGGACCGTCCCCGCCCCGCGCCGCCCGGAATCCGGTGGCCCGAGGGGGAGCGGCCGTCAAGGACCGCGGGATGCGTGACGTACGACTGTCCGACGGGGATCAGCGCCCTGTCTCTACTGCACCCGGGCGATGCGGAAGCCCGCTTCGCGGGTGAGGACGAGCAACTCGTCCGCTGGCTCACCGGCGGCCCGAGCACCGGGGAGGGCGTCGAGGGCTCCGGCGGGGAAGTACGCGGCCCCCGCCCGTCAGCTCATCCACGGGCCGGCCACGTCGTCGGGCGGTGACAGCGCGGCGAACAGTCGGAACTCCACGAAGCGTCAGCGGTCGGAGCCGCTGGTCACACCCCTGCGAAGGCCGTAGACGGCGGCCCCGAGGGCGAGGACGGCGGTGCCGGAGACGACGGTGGCTAGGGGAAGGGCGAAGGCGAGGGCCGCGCAGCCGGCCATGCCGAGGAGGGGGACGAGCCGGTTCGGCCGGCGTTCTGCCGGGGTGAGGGTCCAGGCGGAGGCGTTGGCGACCGCGTAGTAGGCCAGCACCCCGAAGGAGGAGAAGCCGATCGCGCCACGGACATCGGTGGTCGCGGCGAGCACGGCGACCACCGCACCGACGAGCAGTTCGGCTCGGTGCGGGACACCGAACCGGGGGTGGACAGCGGCCAGCGCGTGCGGCAGGTGCCGGTCCCGGGCCATGGCCAGGGTGGTGCGGGAGACCCCGAGGATCAGCGCGAGCAGCGAACCGAGCGCGGCGACGGCGGCACCCGCGCGGACGATCGGCACCAGCCAGTCGGCGCCCGCGGTCCGGGCGACGTCCGACAACGGTGCGGTGGCGTCCGCCAACACATCCGGGCCCAGCACCCTCACGACGGCGATCGCGACGAGGACGTAGACGACGAGGGTGATGCCGAGCGCGATCGGGATGGCGCGGGGGATGGTGCGCGCCGGGTCGCGGACCTCCTCGCCGAGCGTGGCGATGCGGGCGTATCCGGCGAAAGCGAAGAACAGCAGGCCCGCCGCCTGGAGCACGCCGCCGACGGTGGCGTCCGAGCCCGTGTCCCATCGGGTGGCGTCCGTGTCAGCCGAGGTCAGGGAGGTGACCACCACCGCGGCGAGCACGGCCAGGACGACCGCGACGATGACGCGGGTGAGGAGTGCGGACTTCTGCACCCCGGCGTAGTTGACCGCGGTCAGCGCCACCACGGCGGCCACCGCTACCGCGTGCGCTTGGCCTGGCCATACGTACGAGCCGACCGTGAGCGCCATCGCCGCGCAGGAGGCGGTCTTGCCGACGACGAACGCCCAGCCGGCCAGGTAGCCCCAGAAGTCGCCCAGACGCTCCCGGCCGTACACATACGTGCCACCGGACCGGGGATAGAGGGCGGCCAGCCGCGCCGAAGACGTCGCGTTGCAGTAGGCCACGACCGCGGCCAGGGCCAGAGCGAGCAACAGCCCGGAACCGGCGGCCCCGGCTGCCGGGCCGAGCGCGGCGAAGATCCCAGCCCCGATCATGGAACCCAGGCCGATCACCACCGCGTCGAACAGCCCCAGGCGACGCTTCATGGAGCCCTCACCCGTCGGCGCTCCCACCGTGTTCATCCCTCGCCCCTTCCCGGCACCCGTCGTCGACCTCGGCGCACGGTAGCGGAGCAAGACGTCCGGACGGGGGCGAGAGCATCGCCGCCGGCCAGCGACCGAGGGCGCGTTTCACCATGGGAGGCGTACGCATGGAGTACGCCTTCGCCGGACGGGCCCCGTGGACTCATGACGGAAACCAGGTGGGGTGTTCGGTGAGGGCCGAGGACGGTGTGCGTCGGCGAACGGGCGGGGCGCCCGCGACGGTCTTGCGGGGCCCGGCACCCGCTCCTGAGGGCGGCGGGCCCGTCGCTCCGGCCGACACCCCTGCTCGTGATCTTCACATCTGTGCAGATGAAGGGGAGGGGAGGAGGCGGGTTGCCAGGAGGAAGACGCGTGAGCGATCGTTGCCCCGAGAAAGCAATTCCGACTGAGTTGGTGAGGTGAGGGATTCGCCCAGCGGATCCTCGATTCTTGGTCTCCACCCGAGCGCAGACTGTCGCGGACACGGATCCGGACTTCCCGTGGGGTCGTGCCCCCTACCCGGTCCTGGTGGCTGACGCGGCGGGCCTCGTCGTGGAGTGCAACGACGCGGCGCGGGCGCTTCTGCCCGCGGCCCGACCGTCGTGCCGCCTGGCCGACGTGGCGCCGAACTGGCTGGCCACGGCCCACCGGGCGATCCACCCGGGCGGCCCGCTGGCCGCACGGGACTCGGACGGGCCGCTGTCCGGTGCGATCGAAGCGCGCCGGTTCGAGGCGCACCCCAGCGTGCGGGACGACGGCACGGTGGCGTGGTGGCTGGTGGATGACACGGATCACCAGCTTGCCCGCGAGGCCCTGCACATGGAGCGGAAGCGGACCGCGTTCCTCTCGACGGCGTCCAGCACTCTCCTTTCCTCACTCAACCTGGGTCGCTGCATGGACGTAACCGCGCAGCTGGCCGCAGAGAACCTGGCCGACGCGGCCCTGGTCATCGCGCCGGCCCGCGGCCGTCGGCTTCCGGTGGTGACGTGTCTACGGGGCGACGTGCCCGTTTCCTCGCAGGAAACCGGCGACCCGGACGAGGTGCCCGGCCTCGGTGAAGCCCTGCGCGGGTTTCCGCCGGTGCCGTCCCGGTGGATCGACCCCGCTGCCGCCCCTGCCTGGATGATTCCCGAAGGCTTCGGCCCCGTCGGGGCGATGGTGATCACTCCGCTGCCCGGGCACGGCGTTCCGGCCGGTGCGCTGGTGATGCTGCGCGGTGAAGGCAGTGCCGCCTTCACCGAAGAGGAAGAGGTCTTCGCCCGCCTGTTCGCCGCGCGTTCGGGGGCGGCGATGTCGGCGGCCCGCCTGTACGCGGAGCAGACGGCCATCACCGAGGTGCTCATGCGGGAGCTGCTACCCCCGGCCCTGCAACAGATCTCCGGCGTGGACTTCGCCGGAAGCTACCGGACCTCGGCCGACCACGAACGCATAGGCGGGGACTTCTACGACGTGCACCCGGCCGCCGTGGAGGGGGAGCCCTCGCTGGTCACGCTGGGCGATGTGTGCGGAAAGGGACTGGAAGCCGCCGTCCTCACCGGCAAGATCCGCAACACCCTGCACGCCCTGCTCCCCCTGGCCGACGACCACCAGCGGATGCTCACCCTTCTCAACACCGCACTGCTCAACTCCCACCACACCCGGTTCGCGACACTGGTGCTCGCCTCCGCCGTCCGCCGGGGCCAGGAGGTCCAGGTACGGCTGACCAGCGCCGGCCATCCGAACCCGCTGGTCATCCGCGCGGACGGCACGGTCCACACCGCCGACACCCACGGAACCCTCGTCGGGGTCCTGCCGGACGTCCCCGCCCGCACCGTCGCGGTCACGCTCGCCCCCGGCGAGACCTGCATCCTCTACACCGACGGCATCACCGAGGCCAAGGGCGGCCCCCTGGGCGACGCCCTCTTCGGTGAGGAACGCCTCCGCCGCGCCCTCGCCGGATGCGCCGGGATGCCCGCCGAGGGCATCGTGGAACACGTCCAGATGCTCGTATCCCAGTGGCTCGGCAACCGTCGCCACGACGACATGGCCGTCGTCGCGATCTCCGCGCCCCGCGCCCCTCATCCGAGCGCGGTGGACGGCCCCACCGGGGGCAGGTCCACCGCATGAGCACCCCCACCCCGCCCAGCACACCCGACGGTGAGCGGGTACGGGAACTGGCCGGCGAGCTGTGGACGGCCGTGGCGGACGGCGACGAGTACACGGCCACCGGCATCGTCCTGCGTGCCCTGGACGACGGCATCGACCCCGAATCCGTCCTCCTGGACGTGATCGCCGCGGTCCAGGGCACCGTCGGCGAGGAATGGGCCGCCAACCGCATCAGCGTCGCGCAGGAGCACGCCGCGACCTCCATCAACGAACGCGCCGTCACCGCGCTCGCCCAGCACTCCGCCGCCCGCACCCCTGCCCACCGGGGACGGATCACGGTGGCCTGCGTGGACGGTGAGTGGCACGCTCTGCCCGCCCGCTTGGTGGCCGAGGTGCTGAAGCTGCGCGGCTGGGAGGTCGACTACCTCGGCGCCCCGGTTCCCTCCCCGCACCTCATCTCCCACCTGCACACCACGAAGGCCGACGCGGTCGCCCTGTCCAGTTCGATCGCCACCCGCCTGCCCACGGCGCACGCAACGATCACCGCCTGCCAGTCGGTGGGCGTTCCCGTCCTGGTCGGCGGCGCCGCGTTCGGAGCCGACGGCCGCTACGCGAAACTGCTGGGCGCCCAGGCGTGGGCCCCGGACGCCCGTTCCGCGGCCGACCGGCTCGCCGAGGCGCCACTGGCGCGCCCGCAGGCCGACCACCGGCAGACCGACGACCTGCCGCACCTGGCCGACCAGGAGTACACGATGGTCGCCCGCAGCGCTGACGCCCTGGTGCGGACCGTCTTCTCCGGTCTCCAGGACGCCCGTCCCGCCCTGCTCGCCGCCGACGAGACGCAGCGCGAACGCACGGCG
Source organism: Streptomyces sp. NPDC002490 (assembly GCF_040296045.1). NCBI lineage: Bacteria > Bacillati > Actinomycetota > Actinomycetes > Kitasatosporales > Streptomycetaceae > Streptomyces > Streptomyces sp. NPDC002490. The sequence goes on from NZ_JBEOWM010000036.1 coordinate 53,867, forward strand.
GAGGACCTCGCACACATCGTGGAGTTCCTCGCCACCGCCCTCTACCTCGACGAGGACGACCTCTTCACCCACTTCGTCACCTGGACCGCCCGGATCCTCCGGGCCCGAGGAGTGCCCGGACGGTTCCTTCCGCTCGCGCTGGACCTCCTCGCACACGAGCTCAGGGACTTCCCCCGGGCCTCCCGCATCCTTCGGCACGGCCTCGAAGCCCTGACCGCGGACCGCGCCACCGCTGGAACGCACGCATGACGCAGCCCCCCGCCCTGTGCCTGACCACCATCGACACCGCGGACACCGTTCGCATGGAGATCACCGGGGACCTCGACTACGACACAGCCGACCTCCTCCTGGACGAGGTCACCCGCGAGCTTTCAGCCCGGCCCGGCCTGAAGGAGCTCCATCTGCACTGCGCCGCGATCGGCGCCGTCGACTCCATGGGCCTGTCGATCCTGTTGATGATCGGCCGCCAAGCCGCCGCAGCCGGAGTGCTTCTCCACCTGGATGACCGGCCCGCGACACTGAATCGGCTCCTCGACATCACCGGCACGCTCGACTACTTCACGGTGACGCCTCCTTCCGGCGCCGCGACGCACCCCCCGACGACCACAGAGGAAGCACAGGCAGCCCGCACCCCGGTGGCCCGCCCCGGCGGCCCTGACAGCGCCGTCTGAGCTCCGCCCCGCCGGCCGCTGACGTCTTGGCCGCGCCGGTGCCCCCGCGCGCGGAGTGCGTTCTTCCCGGACTTCCTGGGCCCCCGCGTGCGGGGAACACAAGAACACCGCGACGACCGACATCACCAGCCAGGGACCACCCCCGCACGTGCGGGGAACACGTGCCGAAGTGGCTCGACGCCTTCGCGGCTGGGGGACCACCCCCGCGCGTGCGGGGACCACGTCGGGCGGCCCCGGGGCGACGACCTTGCGCCGGGACCACCCCCGCGCGTGCGGGGACCACCGCGGCACGCGGGCGGACGACTACCTGTGCCGGGGACCACCCCCGCGCGTGCGGGGACCACCTCGCTCCCCAAGTCGCCCTGGCCACCCACAAGGGACCACCCCCGCGCGTGCGGGGACCACCCACGCGGAACGCGCTGCCCGCACGTGCTCACGGGACCACCCCCGCGCGTGCGGGGACCACTTCGGGCACTCCCAGCCCTGCCCGCCGGGGTCGGGACCACCCCCGCGCGTGCGGGGACCACCCTCCCTCTTCAGCCACCACTGCGGCGATTCCGGGACCACCCCCGCGCGTGCGGGGACCACCCTTCGTGACCTGCGACGTTAGTCGACCAATAGGCCGTTTTCCTTGAGAACTTGAAACTCCGGCCAACTGGTCAAATCCCTGCCAAGGTACCCGAAGCAGGTGCAGGTCTCGCTTCTCCTCATCCAGTGCAGTCAACGCCACCCCACCAATGACCACTTGCTCTCGGGGAAACGTCCGGCCCCCAGCAGACGTTCCCCTGACCTGGGCAGGACCAGACGTTTGACCAAGCTCATCCCGTCCCACCCCACCGCCCCCCAACTCACCGCAGTATCCCGACCACATGGCCCTCCGGGATCACCGTGGCCCCCCGGGTGGTGATCCCGGAGGCGGAGCCGTGGAGGCGGAGGGAGCCGGTGGTGCCGGTGACGTGGAGGTCGGCGCGGCCGTCGTGGCCGTGGTCGGCCAGGCGCACGGTGTTGCCGAAGGCGTCGCCGGTGGTGACGGGGCCGGGGACGCCGGGGGTGGCGCGGTCGAGGTACTGGGTGGCGCGGGCGGTGAGGCCGGAGCGGTGGCCGCGCAGGACGTGCACGGAGCCGGCGTCGGCCTTGGTACCGAGGTCCTCGCCGGGGACGCCCACGGCGAGGTCGGCGCGGCCGTCGCGGTCGACGTCTCCGGCGGCGAGGGAGGCGCCGAAGCGGTCGCCCGACTCGGGGGTGCCGCTGACGCCCGCGGTGGCCTGGTCGATGCGGCGGTGGGCGGTCGGGCCCTTGGCGCCGCCGCGCCACACCGTCACGTAGCCCTTGCCGCGGTTGGCGAGAGGCGTGCCGATGGCGATGTCCCCGTAGCCGTCCTTGTCGAAGTCGGCGACGACGCCCGAGCCCATCTCGTCCTCGACGACGTCGAGGGGGATGGACCGGCCCTGGACGAGTTCGGTGGCGCCGCCGCGGAAGAAGCGGGCGTGGCCGGTGAGGCGGCTGTTGCGGGGGACGGCGCCGAGGACGACCAGGTCCGTCGCGCGGTCCTTGGTGACCTTGCCGGCGATGAGGTTGGACGCGTAGAAGTGGCCGCGGTCGACGAGCACGGGCCGCACGGCGATCGCCCCGCGCGCGTAGGTGCCCTGGAAGACGAACGCGTTGCTGGACTCGACGGCGGCGAGTTCCACGTCGCCGTCGCCGTCGAAGTCGCCGGTGGCGAGGTCGCTCCCGAACATGTTCCACGCCTGGTACCCGGCGGAGGGCACGGAGGTGCCGCCCGCGAGTCCCCGGGGCGAGCCCCACAGGATCACGACCGCGCCGCGTCTGTCCTGGCCGTTGATGGCTTCGCCGATCGAGGAGACGGCGAGGTCGCCGTAGCCGTCGCCGTTGAAGTCGGCGGGGGAGAGGACGCCGCCGAACTCGTCGCCGGGCTCGTCGGCTCCGGGCACTCCGGGGCTGTGCTGGCCGAGGTGCACGGTGGTGCTGCCGGGTCCGCGGGAGGTGCCGTAGGTGACGGCGACCCGGCCGCCCCCGTCGTGCGGGTGGCCCACGGCGTAGTCCCGGTGGCCGTCGCCGTTGAAGTCGTCGGGGAGCACGGTGCGTGCGGCGGCCGGGGAGGCGGGCGTCGCCCGGGCCGGTGACACCAGGAGGCTGCTGGTGAGGGCGGTGACGGCGGCGGTCGCCAGGGCGAGGCGGAGGGGCGTGCGCATGGTGTCGACTCCCGGTGGTGTGGGCGGCGGACGGGACGGGCGGTGTCACCGGCCGGTGGGTTCACGGTGACGACCACGGCCACGGCCGCAGCGGCGGTGAACGCGACGGTGGCGCTGAGGCACTCAGAAGGACACCCGGAGTAGCGGGAGGGTTGTACTGCCTTCGTCCGCAGGGGGGTTGGGGCCGGGTCGGGCGCCGGCCCGGCGGTCACAGGAGCCCCGGGAGGCGCGGAACGTCACGGGTTCGGACACGTTTGTATGACACGTGCAACCGTGCGGATGGGTGAACGGTCAACAGTGCGCAAGGCCGTAGCGGGGGTGGGGGAGTCACGCCCGCGCGGAGCGCCGGCGCCGCCCGATGTGGTGTGCGCCGGCGCACACCACATCACCGGGATCACGGGGAAGTAGGGGAACGATCATGGGGGTTCGGGGGATGCGCGGCTTCGTCGCGGGCACCGTCGTGGCGGCGGTCGTCGGGGGAGCGGTGGTAGGCGGGGCCGGCACCGCCGTCGCCGCGGCGCCGGTGGTGAAGTGCACCTCGGCGAAGGCGGGGTTGGCCGCGAAGCTGACGAAGGACATCGGGGCGGCGGTCAAGGGCCGCACCGGCACCATCGCGGTCGGAGTCCACGACCGCAAGACGAAGACCACCTGCGAACTGCGCGGCGGCACCTCGTACGACTCGGCCAGCGTCGTCAAGGTCACCGTCCTCGCGGCGCTGCTGTGGGAGTACAAGAAGACGAACCGGCACCTCACCGCACGGGAGAACGGCCTGGCCCGCGCGATGATCACCAAGTCCGACAACGCGGCCACCAGCACCTTCTGGAAGCAGCTCGGCCCCACCAAGGTGAAGGGCTTCCTGCGGGCAGCCGGGATGGCCAAGACGGTGCCGGGTCAGGGTCGTTACTGGGGGCTCACTCGTGTCAACATCAAGGACGAGCAGCGGTTGCTCTCCCTGATCACCGCGAAGAACTCCGTCCTCAGCGACGCCTCCCGGGCGTACCTGATGAAGCTGATGAACGAGGTGGTGCGCTCCCAGCGCTGGGGCACCCCGGCCGGGGCGCCCTCCGCGGCCAAGGCGTACCTCAAGAACGGGTGGCTGCCGCGCGAGGACGCCCACCGCTGGCGGGTGCACAGCGTCGGCGCGTTCCAGGGCGGCGGACGGGACTACCACCTGACCGTCCTCACCCACGGGAACCGGAGCATGGAGTACGGGGTGGAGAGCATCCAGCGGGTCGCGAAGGCCGTGCACAAGGACCTGGCCCCCAGCACCCCGGCGGCCCAGCGCTACGTTCCCACGACCGTGCCGCAGGAGGTCATCCCCGTCGTGCCGAGGTGAGGGCCGTGCCGAGGTGACGGCGCCGCTCGGCACGCGCCGCGCGCGCCGGGCAGGTGCGCCGCGCCCTCCCCCCGGCCCGTGCACGCCGACGCCGGGCGCCGGGCGCCGGGTCGCGCGCGCCCGGCGCCCGTGGCACGCTCCCCTTCCGGGCGTGCACCGTCCGTCCCGGGGCGCACACCCTCCGTGGTCGACGTGCGCCCCGTGCCCCCGCCGATTGTTGCGGAGGGATGAAATCCGGATCATCCGGCGTTCACATCTTCCGGTGGCACCGGTGCGAGGGCGGCCGGTCGGAACGGGAGGAACGGGTGTCAGTGTCGAAGGGGGAGAAACGCGGGGCGTCCGGTGAGGTGCCCACGGGCGGGTCGACGGACCGGCGGGACGGCGAGCCGCCGCGCCCCGCCGAGCAGCCGGGGACGACGGGGGCCACGGGTACGACGGGGGCGACCGCGTCCCCGGGCTCGGCGGCCTCCTGGAGCCGGCGGCTCGTCGGCTACGCCTGGCGCCACCCCAAGGACGTCGTCCTCGCCCTCGCCTCCTCCCTCGGCGGCATGGCCGTGATGGCCCTGGTGCCCCTGATCACCAAGGTGATCATCGACGACGTGGTCACCGACCGCACCCGCTCCATGGCCCTGTGGGCGGGGCTGCTGCTCGTCGCGGCCGTCGCCGTCTACGTCTTCACCTACGTGCGCCGCTACTACGGCGGACGCCTCGCGCTCGACGTCCAGCACGATCTGCGCACCGACATGTACGACACGCTCACCCGGCTCGACGGGCGGCGGCAGGACGAGCTGTCCACCGGGCAGGTCGTCGGCCGGGCCACCAGCGACCTCCAGCTGATCCAGGGCCTGCTGTTCATGCTGCCCATGACCATCGGGAACGTCCTGCTGTTCCTGATGTCCCTCGGCATCATGGCCTGGCTCTCCCCGCCGCTGACCCTGGTCGCCCTCGCCGTGGGGCCCGCCCTCTGGTTCATCGCCACCCGCAGCCGCCGCCGACTGCACCCCGCCACCTGGTACGCCCAGGCCCAGGCCGCCCAGGTGGCGTCCGTCGTCGACGGCGCCGTGTCGGGGGTCCGCGTCGTCAAGGGCTTCGGGCAGGAGGACCAGGAGACCGGCAAGCTCAGCGAGGTCAGCCGACGCCTCTTCGCCGGCCGGCTGCGCACCGTCCGCCTGAACGCCCGCTACACCCCCGCCCTCCAGGCCGTGCCCGCCCTGGGACAGGTCGCGATGCTCGCCCTCGGCGGCTGGCTCGCCGTCCGCGGACAGATCACCCTCGGCACCTTCGTCGCCTTCTCCGCCTACCTCGCCCAGCTCATCGGCCCGGTCCGGATGCTGGCCGTCGTCCTCACCGTGGGCCAGCAGGCCCGCGCCGGCGCCGAACGCGTCCTGGAACTCATCGACACCGAACCCGGCCTCACCGGCGGCGACCGCACCCTGCCCGCCGACGCCCCCGCCACCGTCGAGTTCGACGACGTCACCTTCGGCTACGACCCCGAACGCCCCGTCCTCGACGGCCTCAGCTTCGAGATCCGCGCCGGGGAGACCCTCGCCGTGGTCGGCGCCTCCGGCTCCGGCAAGTCCACCGTCGCCCAACTGCTGCCCCGCTTCTACGACGCCGACCGGGGCGCCGTCCTCGTCGGCGGCCACGACGTGCGCACCCTCACCCTCGACTCGCTGCGCGCCGCCATCGGCCTGGTCCCCGAGGACAGCTTCCTGTTCTCCGACACCGTCCGCGCCAACCTGGCCTACGGCCGGCCCGACGCCACCGACGAACAGATACGGGCGGCGGCCCGTGCCGCCCACGCCGACCGGTTCATCACCGAACTCCCCGAGGGGTACGACACCCAGGTCGGCGAACAGGGACTCACCCTCTCCGGCGGCCAACGCCAGCGCCTCGCTCTGGCCCGCGCCCTGCTCACCGACCCGCGGCTGCTCGTCCTCGACGACGCCACCTCCGCCGTCGACGCCCGGGTGGAACACGAGATCCACGAGGCGCTGCGCCAGGTCATGGCCGGCCGCACCACCCTGCTGATCGCCCACCGGCGCTCCACCCTGAACCTCGCCGACCGGATCGCCGTCCTGGACCACGGACGCCTCACCGACCTCGGCACCCACGAGGAACTCGTCGCCCGCTCCGCCCGGTACCGTCGACTGCTCACCGACCCCGACGAACTCGGCGGCGTCTCCCCCGGCCACGTGCCGGCGCACCCCGCGACCCTCGACGCCCGGACCCCGGACGGCGGGGCGCTGCGCGCCGAACTCGACGCCGAGTACGACGCCGAACGCGGCATCACCCCCCACCTGTGGACCGCCGACCGCCCCGCCGGGGACCCCCGGGAACGGGGGGACGACGGTCTCGCCGACGCCTCCGCCACCCCCGAACTCCTCGCCCAGGTGGCGGCGCTGCCCCCGGCCACCGACCGGCCCGGCGTCGACGAGGCGCACGCCGTGCTCCCCGAGGACTCCTACGGGCTGCGCCGGCTGCTGCGCGGCTTCCGGGCACCGCTCGCCCTCGCCCTCGCCCTGGTCGCCGTCGACGCGGGGATGGGGCTGCTGCTGCCGGTGCTGATCCGACACGGCATCGACTCCGGGGTCAGCGAGGCCGCCCTCGGCGCGGTGTGGGCGGCCTCGCTGCTCGGCCTGGTGGCCGTCGCCGTGCAGTGGATCGCCCAGAACGGCGGCATCCGCCTCACCGGCCGCACCGGCGAACGCATGCTGTACACGCTGCGGCTGAAGATCTTCGCCCAGCTCCAGCGGCTCGGCCTCGACTACTACGAGCGCGAGCTGACCGGGCGGATCATGACCCGGATGACGACCGACGTCGACGCGCTGTCCACCTTCCTCCAGACCGGGCTGGTCACCGCGTTCGTCTCCGTCGTCACCTTCTTCGGCATCATGGTCGCCCTCGTCGTCATCGACGTGCAGCTCGCCCTGGTCGTCTTCGCCACGCTGCCGCTGCTCGTCGTGGGCACCTACTTCTTCCGCAAGCAGAGCGTGAAGGCGTACGAACTCGCCCGCGAACGCGTGTCGGTGGTCAACTCCGACCTCCAGGAGACCGTGGCCGGACTGCGGGTGGTGCAGGCGTTCCGCCGGGAGGACCACGGCCGGCAGCGGTTCGCCGGCCGCAGCGCCGACTACCGGGCCGCCCGCATCCGCGGCCAGTGGCTGATCTCGATCTACTTCCCGTTCGTCCAGTTCCTGGCCTCCGGAGCGGCCATCGCGGTGCTGATCGTCGGCGCCGCCCGGGTCGACGCGGCCACCCTCACCACCGGTGCGCTCGTCGCCTACCTGCTCTACATCGACCTGTTCTTCGCCCCCGTCCAGCAGCTCTCGCAGGTCTTCGACGGCTACCAGCAGGCCACCGTCTCCCTCGGCCGCATCCAGGAGCTCCTGCGGGAACCCACCTCCACCCGGCCCGCCGCCGACCCCCGCCCGGTGCCTTCGCTGCGCGGGGACATCGCCTTCGAGGACGTGCGCTTCGCCTACGGCACCGACCCGTCCGCCGCCGCCCCGGCCGCCGAGGCCGCGCTGACCGACGTGGCGCTGCGCATCCCCGCCGGGCAGACCGTCGCGTTCGTCGGGGAGACCGGTGCCGGGAAGTCCACCCTGGTGAAGCTGGTCGCCCGGTTCTACGACCCCACCGCCGGCCGGGTCACCGTCGACGGCACCGACCTGCGCACCCTCGACCTCACCGCCTACCGCCACCGCCTCGGCGTCGTCCCGCAGGAGGCGTACCTGTTCCCCGGGACGGTCCGGGACGCCATCGCCTACGGCCGCCCCGACGCCACCGACGCCGAGGTCGAGGCCGCGGCCCGGGCGGTCGGCGCCCACGGGATGATCGCCACCCTCGACGACGGCTACCTCCACCAGGTCGCCGAACGGGGCCGCAACCTCTCCGCGGGGCAGCGCCAACTCATCGCCCTGGCCCGGGCCGAACTCGTCGACCCGGACATCCTGCTCCTCGACGAGGCCACCGCCGCCCTCGACCTGGCCACCGAGGCCCAGGTCAACCAGGCCACCGACCGGCTCGTCGGCCGCCGCACCACCCTCGTCGTCGCCCACCGGCTCACCACCGCCGCCCGCGCCGACCGGGTGGTCCTCATGGACCACGGGCGGGTCGCCGAGGACGGCACCCACGCCGAACTCCTCGCCCACGACGGCCGGTACGCACGGCTGTGGCGCACCTTCGTCGGGGAGGCCGACGCACCGGCGCCCCGACCGGGCGACGAGGACACCGGGGAGGCCGCGCCAACGGTGCGCGCCGGCTGATTCCACGAACCCGCCTCCCCGCCAACGCCCCTCGTTGCACGGGGTGTTGACGGGAAGGCGGGTGGCCGGTGTCCGGTTGCGGGACTGCCGCAACCGGCGGGGCCGCGACGGCGTCCCTCCCACCGGAAGCCGGGGCACGGGGCCGGGGCGCGTCAGGAGGCTCGACGTGAGGGGTGGGCACGTACGTCCGCGACGACACGCCCGGTACGTGGCACTGCTCACCGCGGTCGTGACGATCGCTGCCCTGCTCACCGCCGTGGGACCGGCCGCCACCCCGGCCGAAGCCGCCACGGCCGCCGCCTCCCGGTGCGCCGGTCGTCCGGTCCGCACCCTCCCCCTGACCGGTGGGCACGTCATCGTCCACAAGAACGTGCGCTGGGTGTGCGTGGTCACCGTCGCCCACCGTTCCGGCCCCCGGCGGTTCATGGCGGTCGGCGTCCAGGTCCGCGGCAGTCGCCAGGTGGCCAAGGAGGGCTACCACAGCAGGCGCAGCGCCTCCGTCACCGTCCACGCCGGTCAACGCTGCGTACGGGTGAGCGGCACCATCGGCCTCCACGAACGGCGCAGCGGATGGATCCTGTGCTGACCGCGCTCGGCCGGACGCCCCACCACTGCACCACCATCGCCTCCGCGTTCGAGTGAACCCCGCCGGGTCGGCCCCGCCGCGCACCCCAACGGGCCCGGGGCGGTCGTAGCGTGCGACCGTCCCCCGACCCGGCCGAAGGCGGTCCGTCATGGAAGCCACCGAACTGCTGCCCGCGATCACCGTCCTCATGCTGGTCACGGTGGAGTTCGGCGGGCATGCGCTGCTCGGCTTCATCACCACCCGGCACGGCACGCTCACCCCGCTGCGCGAACGCTTCTTCCGCGCCGGCCACGCCCACGCCGGGGTGCTGCTGATCCTGTCGCTGGCCTACTTCCTCTACCTGCCGCGCGCCGAGTTCTCCTCCGGCGTCGACTGGCTGTTCGGCATCCTCCTGCTGGTGGGGGTGCTCGCCCAGTCCGGCGGCTTCTTCCTGCACCTCGCCTTCGGCACCGAAGGACGCTCGTCCGCGGGCACCCACACCACCCGGCTCGGCGCGCTGCTCATCGCCGCCGCGCTCATCGCCCTCGGCGTCGGACTCCTCCAGAACCTGTGAACCACCGGACGGGCGCCGCGGTCAGATCGCCCGGAAGAGGTCCGCGGCGGCGTGCACATCGGTGAAGTCCTCGACGGTGCGCAGGTTGTCGCACAGGGACTCCAGCACCGAGCCGGCCTCGGCGGCCCGCGGGGCGCCGACCGCCACCCCGAACACCCGGAAGCCCAAGCGGTCCTTGGCCTCGTTCCACTCGCGCATCCACTCCTCGCTGACCCCGCAGTCGTCATCGGTGAGCAGCACGATGTCCCCGCGCCGGCGGGCGGCGTCCGCGAACTCCTCCGCCAACAACTCCCCGGCCGCCGACAGCGGACTCTGGTAACTGGTGCCGCCACCGAGGAAGGTCTCGGCGAAGTCCAGGACCCGATCGATCTCGGCGGGCCGGTCCGCCGGGAAGCGGTGCACCCGCAGCCGGCCGGCCGCGGAGAACAGGATGCCGACGAAGTCCCGCCCCGCGTGCCGGGCCTGGTCCAACAGGGCCAGGGCACACGCCTTGGCCCACGCCTCCCGGGTGATCCCGCCGGGCCCCGCCGCGTACATGGAGTGCGAGGTGTCGACGCAGGCGATGACGGCGCCCCGGCCCGTGCTCTGCTCACCCCGGCTGTCGTAGAGCATCAACTCCCCGGCGGCGTAGCGGGCCGCGAACACCGCCCGCAACTCCGGCAGCCCCAACTGGGCCAGCTCCGACGGGAGCACCCGGGACAGGTCGTCGCCGAGGGTCACCCCGACCAGCTCACCGGTGGTGTCCACCACCTTGCGGGCGCGTTCACCACTCGCCATCCGCCGGAACCGTCCGATCAGTTCGGCCCACTGGGCCAGTCGCCCGGTGCGCAACCGCTCGGCGAGCCGCGCCCGCCGGTCGAACGGCAACCGCTCCAGGGCGGCCGGGCCGACGCCCCAGGTCCGCATCAGCGCCGCCTCCTTGCGCACCGTCCGGGCCGCCCGGGCCGCCGCGCTCCGGGCGGCCGCCCGGATGCCGGGAGCCGCCGCCCGCAGGGCCTGCGCCGCGTCCCGGGCGGCCCGCCGGGCCGCGGC
>NZ_JBEOWM010000037.1:0-64169 GCF_040296045.1 Streptomyces sp. NPDC002490
GACCGGCCCGGCCCTGCCGCTGCCGCCCCCGCCGGGCGTCCCGCTGGCGGGGGGCGGGGACCCGGTCGGGGTGCCCGGTCTTCCCGCGGACGGCGGCTTCCGGCCCGCCGCCGGGCCGGCGGGTGCCGACGGCACCGCGGGCGCGCCGGTGGCCGACCCGCCCGGTGGTGCCCACGTCCCGGCCGGCGGGGAGTTGGAGAGCGGCGCCACGATGCGCTTCTCCCTCTCCTCGCTCAAGGACCGGCTCCAGGAACCCGCCGACGTCGCGCACCCCGGACCCGTGGCCGGCGCCGAGGAGCCCGCCGGCACCAGGACGGACGCCGGCCCGACCGCCCCGACCGCCGACGCGGCGGCGGACGGCGCCGGCCCGAGGACCGCCGCGTCCGCCGCGCCCGAGGACTCCGCGCCGCGGGACGCCGTGCCCCCGGTCCCGGTGGAGCCCGGTCCCTCGCCGCAGGACCCGGCGGACCCGCCCGGCGTCCCGGCCGACGCTCCCCCCGTCTGGGCACCGCCGCCCGCCCCGTCCGGGGGGCTGCCGCCGCTGCCCCCCGCCTTCCAGCCGGCCGCGCCCGCGCCCGGGCCGGCGGGACAGTGGCCCGGGCAGGTCGCGCCGCAGCACCCCGGGGCTCCGCAGGCGCCCCCCGTGCCGCTGCCCGGACCGGCCGCGCAGCCTCCGCCGCCGGTCGCCGCACCGGTGCCCGCGCAGCCTTCGGCCCCGCAGGCACCGCCGGCCGCGCCCGCCGCCTGGGGTGCGCCCGGGCACCAGCCGGTGCCGGGGTACGGCTTCCCACCGCCGCCCGCTCCCACGGCGCCGGTGCCCGCGCAGCCCGGCCCGGTGGCCTCCGGCCCCCACCAGCCGCCCCACGCCGCACCGCCGCCCCATCTGCCGCCCGGCGGCTACGGGTTCCCCCCGCCGCCGGCCCAGCCCGCTGCGGCGGTTCCCCCGCAGCAGCCCTATCCGCATCCGGTGCCGGGCGCGCCCGACCCGCAGCCGCCGCAGGGCGCACCGGCCCCGTACGCGCCGCCGCAGCACCCGGCGGCGGACCCGCGGTCCGGTGCGGCGTGGCCCCAGCCGCTCCAGCACGACCAGCGGGAGCAGACCGCGCCGGGCACTCCGCTCGGGTACACGGCGGCGATGGAGCTCTCCTCGGACCGCTTGTTGAACAGCCGGAAGCAGCGGGCCAAGAGCGGCCGGCCGGCCGGGGGCGGTTCGCGGTTCCGGCTCGGCGGCCGGAAGGAGGAGGCGGAGCGCCAGCGCAAGCTCGACCTGATCCGCACCCCGGTGCTGTCCTGCTACCGGATCGCCGTCATCAGCCTGAAGGGCGGCGTCGGCAAGACGACCACCACGACCGCGCTCGGCGCGACCCTCGCCAGCGAGCGGCAGGACAAGATCCTCGCGATCGACGCCAATCCGGACGCCGGCACCCTGGGGCGCCGGGTGCGCCGGGAGACCGGAGCGACCATCCGGGACCTGGTGGGGGCGATCCCGTACCTCCACTCGTACATGGACATCAGGCGGTTCACCTCGCAGGCCCCCTCGGGTCTGGAGATCATCGCCAACGACGTGGACCCGGCGGTGTCGACCACCTTCAACGACGAGGACTACCGGCGGGCGATCGACGTCCTGGGCAAGCAGTACCCGATCGTGCTGACGGACTCGGGCACGGGGCTGCTGTACAGCGCCATGCGCGGGGTGCTGGACCTGGCGCACCAGCTCATCATCGTCTCGACCCCTTCGGTGGACGGGGCGAGCAGTGCGAGCACCACCCTGGACTGGCTGACCGCGCACGGGTACGCGGACCTGGTGTCCCGCTCGGTGACGGTGATCTCGGGGGTCCGCGAGACCGGCAAGATGATCAAGGTGGAGGACATCGTCAGCCACTTCGAGACACGGTGCCGGGGGGTCATCGTGGTGCCCTTCGACGAGCACCTCGCGGCGGGCGCCGAGGTCGACCTCGACATGATGCGGCCCAAGGTCCGGGAGGCGTACTTCAACCTGTCGGCGCTGGTCGCCGAGGACTTCGTGCGCGCCCAGCAGGCGCAGGGCCTGTGGACCTCCGACGGCAACCCTCCGCCGCAGTTGGCTCCGCCGATGCCCGGCCAGTTCCCCCAGCAGGCGGCGGCCGGTCCGGTGTTCCCCGGGCAGCCCGGCGCCCCCGGGCAGGGTGCGCCGGGTCAGCCGTACCCGCAGCCGCCGGCGCCGGGCGGGCCGCCGCCCGGGCAGCCGCCGGCCGCCGGTGGTGCGTACGGCTGGCCGCCGCAGCAGCACCCGGCGCAGCAGCCCGTCCCCGGGCAGCCGGCCGCCGCCCCGCCCCCCGCCGGGGCGGGCCAGCCCGGCGGTTACGGCTTTCCGCAGGGGTGGCCGCCGGCGCAGCCCGGGCAGCCGGGGGTCCCGCCGGTGCCGGGTCAGTGGCCGGGCGCGCCCGGCCCGACGCCCCCGCCGCAGGGCCCTTCGGGCGCCGGCGGCGCCCCGGAGGGTGCTCCGGCCGGGCCGCCCCCGCAGTAGGCCCGCGCGCGCCGTGGTCCGCTAGGTCCCGTTCCGCACGGTCGTCCCGATGCGGAGCGGGGCCTTTCGCGTTCCGCGCTCCCCCGCGGCGAGGAACGAGCCCCCACGACAGGGCGCACACGCGCCCGTGCACACCGTCCGCACGCCCCCCACGCATCGTCCGCTTCCGTGCGCCCCACCGTGGATGCGCAGGCCAAGGGGGGTACACGGGGTATGGCGGTCATTGACCCGTGGAGTCGGCGTTGATAGACACGGCTGACCGACCTCACGGTCAGATCGTCACTCCGCCCTCCCCGCGACCCTGCCGTTCCCCCCGCGAGCCTTGACGGGAGGTCACGACCATGGAGCCCGATCCCCCCGGTGGCGGCCCTCCGCCGACCGTCCGTCGCGCGCGGCGCGGGAGGCGGGGCCGACCGGCCCGCGGCGCCGCGCTGGCCGCCTCCCTCGCCCTCGTCGCCGCGGCGTCCGTCGGCCCGGCGACGGCGACCGCCGTGGACGACGGGGCGCCCCGCACCCTGAAGGTCGCCGTCTCGCAGAGCGTCGACTCGTTGAACCCCTTCCTCGCCACCCGGCTCATCAGCACCAGCGTGCACCGGCTGATGTACGAGTACCTCACCGGCTACGACCCGGTCGACGGCCGGGCGGTGCCGGGGCTCGCCACCGCATGGCGGGCGTCCGCCGACAAGTTGACCTGGACGTACACCATCCGCAGCGACGCCCGCTGGTCCGACGGGGTGCCGGTGACCGCCGAGGACGTGGCATGGACCTTCCGGACGATGATGACCGACGAAGCGGCGGGCGCCGCGAACGGCAGCTTCGTCGACAACTTCCGCGCGGTCAGCGCCCCGGAGCCGACCCGGCTGGTGATCCGGCTGCACCGGCCCCAGGCCACCATGACCGCGCTGGACGTGCCGATCGTGCCCCGGCACGTCTGGGCGAAGGCCCCGGAGGTCACCGACGTCACCAACACCGAACGGTTCCCGGTCGTCGGCAGCGGCCCGTTCGTCCTGGTCGACCACCGGCCCGACAGCTACGTCCGGCTGCGGGCCAATCCGACGTTCTGGCGTGGTGCGCCGCGGTTCGACGAGTTGCTGCTGACGTACTACAAGGACGGCGACGCGGCGGTGGCCGCACTGCGCAAGGGCGAGGTCTCCTTCGTCCAGGGGCTGACCCCGGCCCAGGCGGGTGCGCTGGCGCACGAGCCGGGCGTCACGCTCAACGACGCGCCCGGTCGCCGCTTCTACGCGCTGGCCACCAACCCGGGCGCCCGCACCCGCGACGGGCAGCGGTTCGGGGACGGGCACCCCTCGCTGCTGGACGCCCGGGTGCGGCGGGCGCTGTTCATGGCGGTGGACCGGGAGCTGCTGGTGGAGCGGGTGTTCCAGGGGCACGCGGTGGTCGGCCAGGGCTATCTGCCGCCCCGGTTCGCCGCCTACCACTGGCGGCCGAGCGCCGACCAGCGCGTCCCGTACGACCCGGCGGGCGCGGCCCGGCTGCTGGACGGGGCGGGGTACCGCAGGGACGGGCAGGGGCGACGGCTCGGCGCGGACGGGGAGCCGATCGTCTACCGGCTGCTGTGCCACGCCACCGACCCCAACGACAAGGCGATCGGACGCTACCTCCAGGAGTGGTACGCGGAGTTGGGGATCGGGGTGGAGGTGCAGTGCCTCGACAACGTCACCGATCCGTGGACGGCCGGCGAGTACGACCTGGCCTTCGACGGCTGGTCGGTGAACCCCGACCCGGACTTCGTGCTCTCCCTGCACACCTGCGGGGCACTGCCCGCCTCCCTGGGGGTGCCGGGGGCGACGGACAACTTCGTCTGCGACCGGCGCTACGACGCGCTGTACGCGCGCCAGCTCGCCGAGTACGACCCCGAGCGACGGGCGGAGCTGGTGCGCCTGATGCAGGAGCGCCTGTACGGGACCGGGTACCTGAACGTGCTGGCGTACCCGAACGCGGTGGAGGCGTACCGCTCGGACCGGATCGGCTCGATCACCACGATGCCCGCGGCGGCGGGCAACATCTACGGCCAGGACGGCTACTGGAGTTGGTGGTCGGCTGCCCCGGCCCGGCCCTACCGGCCGGACGCGGGCGCGGCACCGGGCGGGGTGCTCGCCGGCCTCGCGGCGGCGGGGGCGGTGCTCGCGGGCGGCGCGGGCGCGGTGGCCCTGCGCCGGCGGGCGACGGCGGACGACCGTGAGTAGCGCGACCGGGGTGCTGCGCCGAGCCCGGTCCGGCTCCGAGGGCTACGCCCGCTATGCGGCGGGACGACTGGTGGGCGCCGGGGTGTCGCTGGTGGCGGTGCTGGTGACGGGCTTCTTCCTGTTCCGGTTGATCCCGGGCGACCCGGTGAAGTTCATGACCGGCGGACGTCCGATCTCCGCCGAGCAACTCGCCGCCTACCGTCGTGAGTTCGGGATGGACCTGCCCTGGTGGCAGCAGTTCGCGGACTACTGCGGCCGGGTCCTCGCCGGGGACCTGGGGGCCTCGTACCAGTTCCGCGCCCCGGTCGTCGACAAGATCGCCGAGGCGCTGCCCAACACCCTGCTGCTCACCGGGACGGCGTTCGTGCTGTACACCGCCCTCGGGGTGGCCCTGGGCACCCGGGCGGCCTGGCGTCGGGGCGGGGCGGGCGACCGGTTCCACACCGGACTGGCGCTGACCCTGTACTCGGTGCCCTCGTTCTGGTTGGGGCTGCTGTTGATCGTGGTGTTCGCGGTGGGCGCGGGGCCGGTGCCGGGGCTGTTCCCCACCGGCGGCATGGAGTCGGGGACCTCCGAGGGCTTCGGGTACGTGCTCGACGTCGCCCACCACCTGGTGCTGCCGGTGGTGACCCTGGTGGCGGTGGAGTACGGGCAGACGCTCCTGGTGACCCGTTCGGCACTGCTCGACGAGGTCGGTGCCGACTACCTGACGACGGCCCGGGCCAAGGGGCTGCGGGACGTGCAGGTGCGCCGGCGCCACGCGGTGCCCAATGCGGCGCTGCCCACGGTGACCCTGGTCTTCGTCAACCTGGGGCGGATCGTCGCAGGCACCATCCTGGTGGAGACGGTGTTCTCCTGGCCGGGCCTGGGCGGACTCTTCTACCAGGCGCTCAGCGTGCCCGACCTGCCGTTGGTGCAGGGCCTGTTCCTGGTGTTCGCGGCGGCCGTGATCCTGATGAACACCGCCGCCGACCTGCTCTGCCCGTTCCTCGACCCCCGGGTGGGCCGATGACCGCACACACGGAGAACACGGAGAACACCGAGGGACCGGACGGCCGCACCGCTCCCCCACCGCCCGGCCCGGGACCGCGGGCGCTCGCCCGACGACGGCGCCGGGCGAGCGCCGCCCGGTTCTGGCACCGCTACCGCACCCACCGTTCGGGGCTGCTGGGGCTCGCGGTGCTGGCGCTGTGCGCCCTGCTCGCGCTGTCGGCGCCCTGGACGGTCGGCGAGGAGGTCCGCAGCGTGACCCGGGCGACCGGGGGGCCGATGGAGGGGCCGAGCGCACGGTTCTGGCTGGGCACCGACCAGTTCGGGCGGGACCTGTGGGGGCTGCTGGTGTGGGGGGCTCGGGTGTCGCTGTTGGTGGGCCTGTTGGCGGCGGTGCTGTCGGTGGCGATCGGGGCGCTGGTGGGCATCACCGCGGGCCACTTCGGCGGCTGGTACGGGACCCTGGCGATGCGGGTCACCGACTGGTTCCTGGTGATGCCGACGCTGGTCCTGGCGATCGCCTTGGCCACGGTCCTCTCCCGGTCCCTGGGCACGGTGGTGCTGGCGATCGGGGTCACGACCTGGCCCACCACCGCCCGGCTGGTGCGGGCGCAGACGCTGGCCGTGGAGTCCCGCCCGTACATCGAGCGGGCGCGGGCCCTGGGCGGCGGACACCGGCACGTGATGACCCGTCACGTGCTGCCCAACGTGATGCCGCTGGTGCTGGCGCAGACCACCCTCGGCATCTCGGCGGCCATCCTGGCCGAGGCCACCCTCGCGTTCCTGGGGCTCGGCGACCCCACCGTCACCTCCTGGGGCGGGATGCTCCAGGACGCGCGGGAGGCGGGAGCGGTCAGCGCGGGTCACTGGTGGTACCTGGTGCCGCCGGGGGCGGCGATCGCGACGGTGGCACTGGCGTTCACCCTCTGCGGGCGGGCCGTGGAGTCGGTGCTCAACCCCCGGCTGGGGGCGTCCGGATGAGCGCCCCGCTGCTGGAGGTGCGCGGACTGACGGTCACCTACCCGGACGGGGCGGCGGCGGTGCGCGGCGTGGACCTGACCGTGGCGGCCGGTCAACGGCTGGGGGTGGCCGGCGAATCCGGGTGCGGCAAGTCGACGCTGGCACTGGCCCTGCTGCGGTTGCTGCCGCCCGGCGCCACCGTCCGCGGCTCGGTGCTGCTGGACGGCGAGGACGTGCTGGGCATGGGGTGGGGACGGCTGCGGGCGGTGCGCTGGGCGGGGGCGTCGATCGTCTTCCAGGGGGCGATGCACTCCCTGAACGCGGTGCACCGGATCGGCGACCAGATCGCCGAACCCCTGGTGCAGCACCGGCGGATGGGGCGGGCGCGGGCCCGGGCCCGGGCCGCGGAACTGCTGGAGCAGGTCGGGCTGCCCGCCGCCCGGGCCCGGGAGTACCCGCACCGGCTGTCGGGGGGCCAACGGCAACGGGTCATGATCGCGATGGCGCTGGCCTGCGATCCCCGGCTGATCGTGGCGGACGAACCGACGACCGCCCTGGACGTGATGGTGCAGGCGCAGGTGCTCCGGCTGCTGGAGGGCCTGGTCACCGACCGCGGGCTGGGCCTGATCATGATCAGCCACGACCTCGCGGTGCTCGCGGACGCCTGCGACCGACTGGCCGTGATGTACGCGGGCCGCGTCGTCGAGGAGGGCCCCGCCCGACAGGTGTGCCGGGAGCCGCTGCACCCCTACGCCCGGGCGCTCGCCGCGGCCTTCCCCAGGATCGGCGACCGGGCCGCCCGCTTCGCCCCGCGCGGACTGCCCGGCGACCCGCCGGACCCCGCCGCGCTGCCGCCGGGCTGCGCCTTCCGGCCCCGCTGCCCGGCGGCCTTCGACGACTGCGCCCGCACCGACCCCGCCCTGCGGGACGCCGGCCCCGGCGCCCGGCGGGCGGCCTGCCTGCTGGTCGGGGTCGGGGACGTGCCCGGGCCGGGCGCCGTCCCCGCCGTGGAGGGCCTGGACGCCGCCGCGCCCGGGACCGGGGACGGCACCGCCCCGGGACCCGACCCCGAGGACGGAGTGAGGAGCGCGACGACCCCGTGACCGACGCACCGCAGGACCCCGCCCCGGAGCCGCTGCTCAGCACCCGCGGACTGGGCGTGGTCTTCCCCGGCCGACCGGGCGCACCGCCGGCCCGGGCCGTCGACGGGGTGGACCTGGACGTCCACCGCGGGGAGATCGTGGCCCTGGTCGGCGAATCGGGGTGCGGCAAGTCGACGCTGGCCCGCTCCCTGCTGGGCCTGGTGCGCCCCACCGCGGGCACCGTCCGGCACGCGGGCGCACCGCTGGCGTACGACGGACGCTCCCTCAAGGCGTACCGCTCCCGAGCCCAACTGGTGCTCCAGGACCCGAGCGGGGCGCTCAACCCCCGGCACACGGTGTACGAGGCGGTGGCCGAGGGGCTGCGGGTGCACCGTCACCGGGGCGACGAGCGGGGGGCGGTGACCGGGGCCCTGGCCCGGGCGGGTCTGCGCCCGCCGGAGCGCTTCCTGCTGCGCTACCCACACGAACTGTCGGGCGGTCAACGGCAGCGGGTGGTGATCGCCGGCGCCCTGGTGCTGGAACCCGAACTGCTGGTCGCCGACGAGCCGGTGGCCTCCCTGGACGCCTCCGTGCGCGGGGAGATCCTCGCCCTGCTGCTGCGACTGCGCACCGAACTCGGGCTGGCGGCCCTGGTGGTGACCCACGACCTGGGCCTGGCCTGGAACATCGCCGACCGGGTGGCCGTGATGTACCTGGGCCGGATCGTGGAGACGGGCCCGGTGGAGCGGGTGCTGACGGCACCCCGGCACCCCTACACCCGGGCCCTGCTCTCGGTGCTGCCCGACGCCCCGGGCGAACCGGTGGTGCTGGCCGGCGAGCCGCCCGACCCGACGCGCGTCCCGGCGGGTTGCCGGTTCCACGTCCGCTGCCCGGTGCTCGCCGACGGCCGGGCCGCGGCGGCGGGGGTGGCGGACCACTGCCGCAACCGTGACCTGCCGGTGCTGCCCGCGGCCCCGACCGCCGCCCCGGCCTGCCACTGGGCGGCGGCCGGCGGGGCGGGGTGAGCTACGAGGAGGCCCCGGCGATCAGGTCCTTGGCCCGCCGCACGTCGTCGGCCATGGCGACCAGCAGGTCGTCGACGGAGTCGAACTTGGCCATCCCCCGCACGTACGCGAGGAAGTCCACGGCGACGTGCAGGCCGTACAGGTCCAGGTCGACGCGGTCGATGGCGTACGCCTCGACCGTCCGCGCGGTGCCGTCGAAGGTGGGGTTGGTGCCGACCGAGATGGCCGCGGGCATCGACTCCTCGCCGACCTGGAGCCACCCCGCGTACACCCCGTCCGCGGGGATCGCGGTGTGCGGCAGGGTCTCGACGTTGGCGGTCGGATAGCCCAGCCCGCGCCCGCGCTGCGCGCCCCGCACCACCACCCCCTCGACCCGGTGCGGGCGTCCCAGGATCTCGGCGGCGCCGGTCACGTCCCCCGCGGCGACCAGCCGGCGGGTCAGCGTGGAGGAGAACGGCTCGCCGTCGCCGGCGCCTCCGGTGACGTACAGGTCGACGACCTCGACCTCGTAGTCGTAGGTCCGGCCGAGTTCGGTGAGCAGGCCCACGTTCCCGGCGGCCCGGTGGCCGAAGCGGAAGTTGGGGCCCTCGACGACGGCCCGGGCGTGCAGCTTGTCGACGAGCACCTTCACCACGAAGTCGGCGGGCGACAGCTTCGAGAACTCTGCGGTGAACGGCAGGATCAGCACCGCGTCCACCCCCAGCGCGGCCATCAGCTCGGCGCGGCGGTGGTGCGGGGCGAGCAGCGGCGGGTGACTGCCCGGGCGGACGACCTCGCTGGGGTGCGGGTCGAAGGTGACGACGACGGAGGGGACGCCCAGCTCCCGTGCGCGCTCCACGGCACGGCCGATGATCAGCTGATGCCCGCGGTGGACCCCGTCGTAGGACCCGATGGTGACGACACTGCGCCCCCAGTCCTCGGGGATGTCCTCCAAGCCACGCCAGCGCTGCACTGTGCCGCTCCTTGTCGCATTTCTCGTCGCACCCGGTGGCGGTCCGGTGACCGCGGTCCTCACCGACCCGCCGTGTCCGACGAATCCGCAGGTCTAAGAGTGCCATGTCCCGCCCCGCCGACCGGCATCGGCATCCGTGCGAACGACGCCGCCCCGCCCGGGCATTCCGTGCGGGGCACGGGCCGGGCGGGGCGGGACGGCGGGGTTCAGGCGAAGACCGCGAGGCTCTTGGCCTTGCCCCGGGACTCCTCGACCAGCACCAGGAACCGGCCGTCGGGGCCGTACACCCCGACGGCGCCGGTGCCGGTGTACTCGTCGGGCATCTCCACCCGCACCCCGTTCAGCAGCAGCTTGGCGCGACGGGCGTCGACGTCCCAGCGGGGGAACGCCGCGTCCGCGGCCTCGGCGACCGGCATCACGGTCAGCTCGCGCTGGAGGTCGTCCAGGGTCTTGGCCGCGTCCAGCTTGTACGGGCCGACCCGGGTGCGGCGCAGCGCCGTGAGGTGGCCGCCGACGCCGAGGGCGGCGCCCAGGTCCCGGGCGAGCGCCCGGACGTACGTGCCGGAGGAGCACACCACCGAGACCACGACGTCCCGGACCGGCGTGCCGTCCTCGGCGACGGCCTCCCGCACGTCGTACACGGTGAACGAGGAGACGGTCACCGGGCGGGCCGGGATCTCGAAGTCCTCGCCCTCGCGGGCCCGCTTGTAGGAGCGCTTGCCGTCGATCTTGATGGCGCTGACCTTGGAGGGGACCTGCATGATGTCCCCGGTGAGCGCCTCGACGGCGGTGTCGATGGCGTCCCGGGTCACCGCGTCGGCCGGGGCGGTCCGGGTGGTCTCGCCCTCGGCGTCGTCGGTGACGGTGTCCTGGCCGAGCCGGATGGTGCCGAGGTACTCCTTCTCGGTGAGCGCCAGGTGGCCCAGGAGCTTGGTCGCCCGCTCGACGCCGAGCACCAGGACCCCGGTGGCCATGGGGTCGAGGGTTCCGGCGTGGCCGATCCGCCGGGTGCGGGCGATGCCGCGCATCTTGGCGACCACGTCGTGGGAGGTGAAGCCCGACGGCTTGTCGACGATGACGAGGCCGTCGGGCACGGGGTGCTTGCTGGTCATGCCCGGGAGCCGCCGCCGTTCTGCTCGTCGGCGTCGGTGCCTTCGGCGTCGGCGGCGTCCTCGTCCCCGGGCTTGCGGTACGGATCGGCCTCGCCGGCGTAGCGGGCCCCGGCGGAGGCCTCGCGGACCTTGGCGTCGGAGGTCCGCGCCTTGTCGAGGAGGTCCTCGATGGTCCGGGCGGTGTCGGGGAGGGCGTCGGCGACGAAGGTCAGGGTGGGGGTGAACTTCACGCCCGCGGCGCGGCCCACCTCGGAGCGCAGGACGCCCTTGGCGCTCTCCAGTCCGGCCGCCGCGGCGGCCCGCTCCTCGTCGTCCCCGTACACGGTGTAGAAGACGGTCGCCTCCCGCAGGTCACCGGTGACCCGGGTGTCGGTGATGGTGACATGGCTGCCCAGTCGGGGGTCCTTGATCCCGCGCTGGAGCTTCTGGGCCACCACCTCCCGGATGAGGTCCGCCAGCCTCTTGGCCCGCGCGTTGTCGGCCACTGGTCCGTCTCCTTCGTGAGAACTCGCTGTACTGCGTGTGCTGGGTGGGTGCGGCGCCGGTCGACCGGGCCGCTGGGACGCCGGCGACCCTTCAGTCGTCGTCCCGGTGGAGCCTGCGTCGTACGGACAGCAGTTCCACTTCCGGCCGTCCCGCAACCAGCCGCTCGCAGCTGTCGAGGACGTCGGACAGGTGCCCGGTGTCCCCGGACACGACCGCGAGGCCGATCTCGGCCCTGCGGTGGAGGTTCTGATTGCCGGTCTCCGCGACGCTCACCGCGTACTTGCGCTGGAGCTCCGCGACGATCGGTCGGACGAGTGAGCGTTTCTCCTTGAGCGAGCGGACGTCGCCGAGGAGCAGGTCGAAGGAGAGCGTCCCCACGTACATGTGCGTCCGGATGTCCCGCCGGTTCGGGTTCGTGGGCCGTGCGACCGGCCCGGCGACCCCGCCGATCGCACGGCGGGGGCACCTGAAACCGTACACGCGACGGCCGGGGCCGCTCGACGGGATTTCCCCCGCCGACCGACCCCGGACCGGAACGCGCGGGCCGCCCGGCGGGGTGCCGGGCGGCCACCGTGCGCACTAGGCGCGCGGCTTCTCGCGCATCTCGTACGTCGCGATGACGTCGTCGACCTTGATGTCGTTGAAGTTGCCGAGGTTGATACCGCCCTCGAAGCCTTCGCGGATCTCGGTGACGTCGTCCTTGAAGCGGCGCAGGCCCTCGATGTTGAGGTTCTCCGCGATGACCTTGCCGTCGCGCAGCAGGCGGGCCTTGGTGTTCCGCTTGACCTCGCCGGAGCGGATGAGGACACCCGCGATGTTGCCCAGCTTGGACGAGCGGAAGACCTCGCGGATCTCCGCCGTACCCAGCTCGACCTCTTCGAACTCCGGCTTGAGCATGCCCTTGAGGGCCGCCTCGATCTCCTCGATCGCCTGGTAGATGACCGAGTAGTAGCGGACGTCCACGCCCTCGCGCTCGGCCATCTGCTGCGCGCGCCCGGCGGCGCGCACGTTGAAGCCGATCACGATGGCGTCCGAACCCATCGCCAGGTCGATGTCGGACTCCGTGACCGCACCGACGCCGCGGTGCAGGACCCGGATGTCGACCTCTTCGCCGACGTCGAGCTGGAGCAGCGAGGACTCCAGGGCCTCGACCGAACCGGACGCGTCGCCCTTGATGATGAGGTTGAGCTGCTGGATCTCGCCGGCCTTGAGCACCTTGTCCAGGTCCTCCAGGGAGACCCGACGGACCCGCTTGGCGAAGGCCGCGTTGCGCTCGCGCGCCGCGCGCTTCTCCGCGATCTGACGGGCCGTGCGGTCCTCGTCGACGACGATGAAGTTGTCGCCGGCGCCCGGGACGTTGGTGAGACCCAGGACCTGGACCGGCGTGGAGGGGCCGGCCTCGGCGACGACGTTGCCCTGGTCGTCGTGCATGGCACGGACCCGGCCGTAGGCGTCGCCGACGACCATGGTGTCGCCGACCCGCAGCGTTCCGCGCTGGACCAGGACGGTCGCGGTGGCACCGCGGCCCCGGTCGAGGCGGGCTTCGATCGCGATGCCCTGTGCGTCCTGCTCCGGGTTGGCCCGCAGGTCGAGGGAGGCGTCGGCGGTGAGGACGACGGCCTCCAGCAGGCTGTCGATGTGCAGGCCCTGCTTGGCGGAGATGTCGACGAACATGGTGTCGCCGCCGTACTCCTCGGCCACCAGACCGAACTCGGTGAGCTGGCCGCGCACCTTGGTCGGGTCCGCACCCTCGACGTCGATCTTGTTGACCGCGACCACGATCGGCACGTCGGCCGCCTTGGCGTGGTTCAGCGCCTCGATCGTCTGGGGCATCACACCGTCGTTGGCCGCCACCACGAGGATCGCGATGTCGGTCGACTTGGCACCGCGGGCACGCATGGCGGTGAACGCCTCGTGACCCGGGGTGTCGATGAAGGTGATCTTGCGGTCTTCGCCGTTGACCTCGGCGGCGACCTGGTAGGCACCGATGTGCTGGGTGATGCCGCCGGCCTCGCCCGCGATGACGTTGGTCTTGCGGATGGCGTCGAGCAGTCGGGTCTTTCCGTGGTCGACGTGGCCCATGACGGTGACGACCGGCGGACGCGAGACCAGGTACTCCTCGCCGCCCTCGTCCTCGCCGAACTCCAGGTCGAAGGACTCCAGGAGCTCGCGGTCCTCCTCCTCGGGGGAGACGACCTGGACGGTGTAGTTCATCTCCTCGGCCAGCATGACCAGGGTGTCGTCGGACACCGACTGGGTCGCGGTGACCATTTCGCCCAGGTTCATCATGACCGCGACGAGGGACGCCGGGTTGGCGCCGATCTTCTCGGCGAAGTCGGTGAGCGAGGCACCGCGCGACAGGCGGATGGTCTCGCCGTTGCCGCGGGGCAGCATCACGCCGCCGACCGACGGGGCCTGCATGGCCTCGTACTCCTGGCGCCGCTGCCGCTTCGACTTGCGCCCGCGACGCGCCGGACCGCCGGGGCGACCGAAGGCGCCCTGCGTGCCACCGCGACCGCCGGGGCCGCCGGGACGACCGCCGAAGCCGGGACGGCCACCGCCGCCACCGAAGCCGCCGCCACCACCGGGACGACCGGCGAAACCGCCGCCGCCACCGGGACGGGCACCGCCGCCACCGCCACCGGGACGACCGGCGAAGCCGCCGCCGCCACCGGGACGACCGCCGCCGCCACCGCCCGGACGGGCACCGCCGCCGGGACCGCGACCGCCGGGGCCGCCGCCGGGACGGGGGCCGGCAGCCGGACGCTGCGGCATCATGCCGGGGTTCGGACGGTTGCCGCCGGGGCCGCCGCCGGGACGCGGGGCCTGCGGACGGGGCATGCCGCCCGGAGTCGGACGCGCACCGCCGGGACCGGCCTGCGGGCGGGGGCCGCCCTGACCGGCGCCCTGCGGACGCGGAGCGCCGCCGGGGGCACCGGGGCCGCCGGGACGCGGGGCACCGCCGGGACGGGGCGCCTGCGGGCGCGCCATGCCGGTGGAACCGCCGGAGGTGAACGGGTTGTTGCCCGGACGCGGGCCCGCGGGGCGGGCACCGGGACGCGGGGCCTGACCGCCGGGACGGGGCGCCTGGCCACCGGGACGCGGACCGCCGGAGCGGTCGCCGCGCTGCTGGCCGCCCTGGCCCTGGCCCTGACCGCCCGGACGCCCACCGGGGCGCGGGCCGTCGGGACGCGGGCCACCGGGACGCGGACCGTCCGCGGGACGCGCGGGCGCGGCCGGCGGAGCGGTGAACTCCGGAACGCCCGGGGCGGGCGTCGCCGGGCCGGGGCGCGGCGCGGCCTTGGGGCCCGGGGTGGGCCGCGGGCCGGCAGCCGGCGGGGCCGGACGCTCCGCCGCGGGCGGCT
This sequence comes from Streptomyces sp. NPDC002490, assembly GCF_040296045.1. Lineage (NCBI taxonomy): Bacteria > Bacillati > Actinomycetota > Actinomycetes > Kitasatosporales > Streptomycetaceae > Streptomyces > Streptomyces sp. NPDC002490. The sequence continues at coordinate 14,686 of NZ_JBEOWM010000037.1, forward strand.
TGGGCGCCGCGGGGCGCGGCGGGCCCGGACGGGCCGCCGGCGCCGAGGCCGTCTGACCGGCCGCACCCGGGGTCGCCGAAGGCGCCGCGGGCATCGGGGGCCGCGGCGTGGCCTTCCTGGGTGCCGAGGGCTTGGCGCCGGACCTGCCGGAGCCGCCGCCCTGGAAGGCGTCGGTCAGTTTGCGTACTACGGGCGCCTCGATCGTCGAGGACGCCGAACGGACGAATTCACCGAGTTCCTGGAGCTTGGCCATGACGACCTTGCTCTCCACACCGAACTCCTTGGCGAGCTCGTATACCCGGACCTTAGCCACTTCGCTCCTTTGAGGTCCGGGTTACGCCGGACCGTCGCTACTTCATGGGCGTACTCATCGCGTACTCATCGAGTGCTCATCGCAATCTCGACCTACTTCCCACTCGCGAGGTACGGGGCCGCACGGGGTCGTGCGGCCGCCTCTTCTTACGTGTTGCGTGCTTCGCCTGGTGCGGCGGGCCCACCCGTGACCATCCGGCTCAGCGCCTCGGTGTCGAGCTGACCCCGGGCCTTCAGGGCCCGGACGAGAGCGCGACGGCGCACCGCCAGATCGAGACAGGCCGGAACGGGATGCAGGTAGGCACCCCGACCGGGCAGCGTACCGCGTGGATCGGGGACGCAGGCGTCCCCTTCCCGCACGATGCGCAACAGCTCGGTCTTGGCCGCTCGCTCCCGGCACCCCACACAGGTGCGCTCAGGGCATGCGCGGGCATGCGTCCGGCCAGACACGCTCTAGTCTACCTCCCCGTACCGGCCCCATCCCCGTGGGGCGGGCCACTCACCTGATGCTTTTCGTCGCCCGCCGGTGCGCGGGCGCCGCCGGGTCAGTCGCCCGACTCCTGCTGCGGCTCGGTGTCCGGGCGGATGTCGATGCGCCAGCCGGTGAGGCGGGCGGCGAGGCGGGCGTTCTGGCCCTCCTTGCCGATCGCCAGGGAGAGCTGGTAATCGGGCACCGTGACCCGGGCGGAGCGCGCCGCGAGGTCCACGACCTCGACCTTGGTCACCCGAGCGGGCGACAGGGCGTTGGCCACCATCTCGGCGGGGTCGTCGGACCAGTCGACGATGTCGATCTTCTCGCCGTTGAGCTCGGCCATGACGTTGCGGACCCGGCCGCCCATGGGGCCGATGCAGGCGCCCTTGGCGTTGAGTCCGGAACGGGTGGAGCGGACCGCGATCTTGGAGCGGTGACCGGCCTCGCGGGCGATGGCGGCGATCTCGACGGACCCGTCGGCGATCTCCGGGACCTCCAGCGCGAACAGCTTCTTCACCAGGTTGGGGTGGGTGCGCGAGAGCGTGACGGACGGGCCGCGCACGCCCTTGGCCACCCGGACGACGTAGGACCGCAGCCGCATCCCGTGCGGGTACTCCTCGCCGGGGACCTGCTCCTGCGTCGGCAGGATGGCTTCCAGCTTGCCGATGTCCACCAGGACGTTGCGCGGGTCGCGGCCCTGCTGGACCACGCCGGTGACGATGTCGCCCTCCCGGCCGGCGTACTCGCCGAGGGTGGCGTCGTCCTCGGCGTCCCGCAGCCGCTGGAGGATCACCTGCTTGGCCGTGGTGGCGGCGATGCGCCCGAAGTCCGAGGGGGTGTCGTCGAACTCGCGGGGCTCCTGCCCCTCCTCCAGGTCCTCGGGGTCCTCCTTCGCCCAGACGGTCACGTGACCGCTCTCGCGGTCGAGTTGGACGCGCGCCCGGCGGCGGCTCCCCTCGGTGCGGTGGTAGGCGATGAGGAGGGCCGACTCGATCGCCTCGACCAGCAGCGAGAAGGAGATCTCCTTCTCGCGCACCAGCCCCCGCAGGGCACTCATGTCGATGTCCACGACTACGCCTCCTCTTCTTCCGTGCTGTTGTCGCTCTTGTTGCCGTTGTTGTCGTCGCCGTGGTCGGCCTCGCCGGCCTTGCGGTTGAACTCGATCTCCACCCGGGCCTTGGCGACCTCGTCGAAGGCGAGCCGGCGGACGGTGGGCTTGCGGCCCTTGACGCCGGGGACCTGGAGGTCCAGCCCCTCCTCGTCCACCGCGAGCACCCGGGCGGTCAGCTCGCCGCCCGCCACGAGCTGGAAACGGACCAGCCGGCCGGTCGCCCGCACGTAGTGCCGGTGCCGGGTCAGCGGACGGTCCGCGCCGGGGGAGGTGACCTCCAGGACGTACTCGCCCGCGCCCATGGCGTCGGTGCCGTCGAGGGTGTCCGAGATCGCGCGGCTCAGCTCCGCGCAGGTGTCCAGGAGCACGCCCTCGTCCGAGTCCACCACCACCCGCAGCACCCGCCGCTTGCCGGCCGGAGAGACGCTGACCTCCTCCAGGTCGAGGTCCTGGGCGGTCACGAGCGGTTCCAGCAGCTCTCGCAGCCTCTCGCTCTGGGTGGTGCTCATCCGGGTGACTCCTCGGCCGCGTGTGCTGTTGTGGGATGGTCCTGTGTCCGGTCCACAGGGTATCCGCTCCCGAAGGGTGTTGCCGTCCGCGGCCCGGCCCCGGACGGGTACGGTGATCAAGGCGCGCCGTGCGCCCCCTTCCCGTTCCGCCACCGCGAGCCCCCGAGGACGTCCGCCATGCCGTTCCCCCTGCCGTCGCGTGCCCGGTCCGGACCACGCCGGAGGAGCCTGCTCGCCGGCGCCGCGGGCACCGTGCTGCTCACCGGCTGCACGGCGGACGGGGACGACGGCCCGGCGGGAGCGGCGAGGAAGCAGTCGTCCGCGGCGGAGCGGGCGCGGCGGTCCACCGCCGAGGAGAGCCGGGCCCTGGGCGCCCTCTACGACCGGGTGGGCACCGCCCACCCGGCCCTCGCCGAGCGGCTGGCCCCGTTGCGGGCGGCGGTGGCCCGCCACGAGGCGGCCTTCGCCCGCGTCGGGGCCTCCCCCTCCCCCACTGCGCCCCCCTCGCCGAGCGCATCGGCCCCGGCCGCCCCGCCACCGGTGCCGGACGATCCGCGGGGCGCGCTCGCGGCGCTCGCCGAGCGGGAGCGGAAGCTGGCCGGAGCACGGACCGAGCGGGCCCTGGAGGTGCCCGGCGAACTGGCCCGGCTGCTCGCCTCGGTGGCGGCGGCGGGCGCCGCGCACGTGTATCTGTTGACGGAGGGCGAGAAGTGACGGAACAGCGGGCCGAGGCGGCGGAGTTGACGGCGCTGCGGGCGGCGCTGGCCGCCGAGCACGCCGCGGTGTACGGGTACGGGGTGGTGGGCGGCCGGGTGCACGAGGACCGGCGCGACGAGGCCCGCACCGCGTACGAGGCGCATCGGGCCCGTCGCGACGAACTGGTGCGCGCGGTGCGCGACCTGGGCGGCGAGCCGGAGGCCGCGGCGCCCGCCTACGCCCTGCCCTTCCCGGTCGCCGACACCGCGGGCGCGGTCCGGCTGGCCGCCCGCCTGGAGGACGGGCTGGCCGGGGCGTACGCGGACCTGGTGCGGGCCAGTGGGGGCGCCCGGCGCCGCACGGCGGTGGACGCGTTGCGGGAGGCGGCGGTCCGCGCCGCGCGTTGGCGGGGCGGCAGCGTAGCCTTCCCTGGGCTCGCCGAGCGGGCCGCGGCGCCCGGCGGCGCGTCGGCGGCTTCCCGGGCACCCCGGTAGGCCCACGCCGCCGACGTCTCCGAGGGAAGGACACCCCCGCTCATGGTTTTCGAAGCGCCGCAACGGCTGGTCCGGGCGCTGGCCGGGGCACCTGCGGACGGCGCTCCGCAGGCGGCGGCCGACGAGGCGTGGCTCGGGGCGTTGCCCGCGCTCCTGAAGGAGGCGGTGGACGGCGCCGGGCTGACGGTGGAGCGGGTGCGGGTGCCCGGTGGGCGCAGTTCCCTGGTGGTGCTGGTGACCCTCGCGGACGGATCGCCGGCGGTGTGCAAGCTGGCCCCGCCGGGGGCGCACCCGGAGCGGGAGCGGGCGGCCCTGGAGCACTGGGGCGGCGCGGGTGCCGTCCGGGTGCTCGCCGGGGGCCCGGCCGGGGGCGGGATGCTGCTGGAGCGGTTGCGGCCCGACGTGTCGGTGCGTTCGCTGCCGGAGGCGAAGGCGATGTTGGAGGCGGCGGGGGTGCTGCGCCGGCTGTGGGTCGCGCCGCCCTCCGAGCACCCGTTCGAGACCGTCACCGAGGTGACCGGGCGGCAGGCGGCGGCGCTGGCGGCCGGGGCGGACGCGGGGGTGGAGGGGTTCGACGCCCTGGTGACGGCGGCGCTGGAGGCCCGGGAGGGGCTGGTGGCGGTGCCGGTCGAGGAACGGCTGCTGCACGGAACGTTTCGCCAGAGCAAGGCGCTGGCCGGCGAGCGGACGCCGTGGCTGGCGGTGGGGCCCGAGCCGGTGGTGGGCGATCCCGCGTACGACCTGGCCCGGCTGGTGCGGGACCGGGTCGAGGACCTGGTGGCGACGGCCTCCGGGGCGAGCGCGGCCCGGCGTCGGGTGCGGCGGCTGGCGGAGTCGCTGGAGGTGGACGCCGAGCGGGTGCGGGGGTGGGCGCTGTTCCGGGCCGTCGAGTCCGCCCGGCGGTCGCTGGCCCGGGGGCAGCGGCCGCAGGCGGAGTTGTTGATGGAGTACGCGACCTGGTTGTGAGGCGGTCCGGGGGCTCCCTCGGCGGGAGCCCCCGGACGCCGGTCAGGCGGTGAGGCGGGCGATCGCCTCGGCGACGGGGAGTTCCTCGCGCTCGCCGGTGCGACGGTCCTTGACCTCCACCACACCCTCGGCGGTGCGCCGCCCGGCGACCACGATGGTGGGCACGCCGATCAGTTCGGCATCGGTGAACTTGACCCCGGGCGAGACCCCGGCCCGGTCGTCGACGAGGACCCGCACGCCCCGCGCGGCGAGCTGCTCGGCGACGTCGAGCGCCAGCTCGGTCTGGGCGGCCTTGCCCGCGGCGACCACGTGGACGTCGGCGGGGGCGACCTCCGGGGACCAGCACAGGCCCTTCTCGTCGGCGGACTGCTCGGCGAGGGCGGCGACCGCGCGGGAGACGCCGATGCCGTAGGAGCCCATGGTGACCCGGACCGGCTTGCCCTGCTGGCCGAGCACGTCGAGCTGGAAGGTGTCGGCGTACTTGCGGCCCAGCTGGAAGATGTGGCCGATCTCGATGGCGCGGTCCAGCTTCAGGCCCGCCCCGCAGTTGGGGCAGGGGTCGCCGGCCTCGACGACGACCACGTCGAGGTACTCGTCCACCGTGAAGTCGCGGCCGGCGACGACATTGCGGGCGTGGGTGCCGGGCTTGTTGGCGCCGGTGATCCAGGCGGTGCCGGGGGCGACCCGGGGGTCGGCGAGGTAGCGGACCTTCTCCAGGCCCTGGGGGCCGACGTAGCCGCGGACCAGTTCGGGGCGGCCCTCGAAGTCCTCGGCGGTGACCAGTTCGACCACGGCCGGGGCGAGGTGCTCGCCGAGCTTGCCGAGGTCGACCTCGCGGTTGCCGGGCACCCCGACGGCGACGATCTCGCCGTCCACCTTCACCAGGAGGTTCTTGAGGGTCGCGGCGGCGGGGACGCCCAGGTGCTCGGCGAGCGTCTCGATGGTCGGGGTGTCGGGGGTGTCCAGTTCCTCGACCGGGCCGTGCTCCTGGTCGGTGACCGGGGTCAGCGCGAAGGTGACGGCCTCGGTGTTGGCGGCGTAGGAGCAGGAGGGGCAGTCCACGAAGGTGTCCTCGCCGGCGGCGGCGGGCGCCAGGAACTCCTCGGAGGCGGAGCCGCCCATCGCGCCGGAGACCGCGGAGACGATCCGGTAGTCGAGGCCGAGCCGCTGGAAGATCTTCTGGTACGCCTCGCGGTGCAGCCGGTAGGACTCGGCGAGGCCCTCGTCGGTGGTGTCGAAGGAGTACGAGTCCTTCATCTGGAACTCGCGTCCGCGCAGCACGCCGGAGCGGGGGCGGGCCTCGTCGCGGTACTTGGTCTGGATCTGGTAGAGCATGATCGGCAGGTCCTTGTAGGACGCCGCCTGGTCCTTGACCACGAGGGTGAAGATCTCCTCGTGGGTGGGGCCGAGCAGGTACTCGGCGCCCTTGCGGTCCTTGAGGCGGAACAGCAGGTCGCCGTACTCCTCCCAGCGGGCGGACGCCTCGTAGGGCTCCTTGGGCAGCAGGGCGGGGAGCAGCACCTCCTGGGCGCCGATGGCGTCCATCTCCTCGCGGACCACCCGCGCGACGTTGTCGAGGACCTTCTTGCCGAGCGGCAGCCAGGTCCAGATGCCCGCCGAGTTGCGGCGCACGTATCCGGCGCGGACCAGCAGCTTGTGGCTGAGCGTCTCGGCGTCCGCCGGGTCGTCGCGCAGTGTCTTGAGCATCAATCGGGACATGCGCTGGACCTGGGCCATGGTGAACTCCTGCGTGGAAAGGGTGGTGGCAGGAGGTTAGCCGGGCCCTGCGGGCCCGCGGAAATCCGCGGTGCGCCCGGCCGGGGCCGGGGCCGGGCCTCAGGGGGCCGGTGCGCGGCGGAGCAGCGGCAGCGCGGCACCCATGATCGCGTACGGGCGGGGGGCGCTGGGGAAGTGGACGCGGCGGGCCAGGTCCCGGTAGCCGAGCGCCTGGTAGAGGGCGCGGGCGGGGCTGTCGGTGTCGATCGCGGAGAGGATCGAGCGGGGCTCGGCGGCGGTGTCGGTGAGGGCGGTGATCAGCGATCTGCCGATGCCCCGGTTCTGGTGGCGGGTGCGCACGTGCAGTTCGGTGATCACGAACGAGTCGTCGAGCCAGCCGTCGTTGCCCTGGAGCCGCAGGTAGGGCTGGACGACGCTGGACCACCAGTGGGTGCGGTCGTTGGGCATCCCGTAGACGAAGCCGACCAGTCGGCCGCCGGGGAGGGTGGCGCCGAAGGCCCGGGCCCCGGGCTGGTTCATGTGGCGCTGGACGATCTGTCGGCGGACGTTGATCTCGTCCCGCCCCAGTCCGAAGGCGTCCGCCTGGACGGCGAGCGCCTCGTCCACCCGGGTCGCGAGGTCGAGGGGCCCGATGGTGACGTCGTCGGGGGTGCGCGCGCCGAACCCGGGAATCCGCAGCATGGGGGGAGCGTACCCCGGGTACGCGCGCCGGTCGGGAGGTGCTCCCGCGGGCGGGAGCGGGGCCGTCGGCCACGCCGTGGCGCGGATCCCCGGCACGCGGACGTCGGTCCTCGCCAAGGTCCACACGGGCAGGGTCTGCCCTCAGAGCTCACGATGGCTCCGGAGATGGAAGTGCTCGCCTGCTGGCGGCTACGGGCCGTAGTCTCTCCTACGGCCCGACGAGGCCCATTAGAAGAGGACGCTCATGAAGGCGCCGGTCTCCTGGAAGCCGACCCGGCGGTAGGTGGCCCGGGCGGCGGTGTTGTAGTCGTTGACGTAGAGGCTCACCAGGGGGGCGACGTCGGCGAGGGCGTAGCGGAGCACCGCGGCCATGCCGGGGGCCGCGTACCCCCGGCCCCGGTACTCGGGGGCCACCCACACGCCCTGGATCTGGCAGGCGCGGGGGGTGGCGGCGCCGATCTCGGCCTTGAAGACGACCTTGCCGTCCGGGTCGATCCGGGCGAAGGCGCGGCCGGATCCGACCAGTTCGGCGACCCGGGCCTGGTAGAGGAGGCCGCCGTCGCCGGCGAGCGGGGAGACGCCGACCTCCTCGGTGAACATGGCCACGCAGGCCGGCATGATCGTGTCCATCTCGTCCTTGCGGACGCGTCGGACGTACGGGTCGGGGGCGACGTCCCCGGGGAGCCGGTCGGTGACCATCAGCGGCTGGTGGGGGCGGACCTCGCGGGCCGGCCCCCAAGCCGGTTCGAGCAGTTGCCACAGGGTGGCGGTGGTCTCCGCCGGGCCGACGATGGAGGAGCAGCGGCGGCCTGCGCGGCGGGCCCGGTCGGCGAAGCCCCGCACGGCGCGGGGGGTCGCGCACAGGGGCACCAGGTTGGCGCCCGCGTAGCAGAGGGACTCCAGCGCGCCGTTCTCGTACCAGCCCCACATCTCGCCGCCCAGGCGCCAGGGGTCGAGGCCGGCGACCTGGACCCGGGAGATGACGAAGGCGTTCGCCACCGGGTCCCGGTCGAGGACCGCGAGGGCGGCTGCGAGGTCGCTCGGTTCGAGGACCCGGGTGGATGGTTGCGTCAACACGGGCGTGAGGGCCTCACCGGGTGGGCTGCTGGTCTTCGCACTGTACCCGGCGCGGCGGTGCGGCGGCCGGGGCCGTTCCGGGCCGGTGGCGGGGGCGGGCTCAGGCCCCGCGTTCCTCGGCGAGCTCCCGCTGGAGCTCCTCGCGTTCGGCGGTGTCCTCGGTGGTGAGGCCGTCGTCCTGGGCGAGGGCGAGGCGCCAGTAGCCGGTGAAGGCGATGTGCCGCTTGTCGACGCCGCGGTCGGCCACCAGGTGGCGGCGGACGGCGCGGACCGCCGCTGCCTCGCCGGACACCCAGGCGAAGACCTCGCCCGGGGGGAAGACCGCCCGGCGCACCGCGTCGACCAGCACGGTGGACCGACCCGGGGAAACGTTTCCTCGGTGCACCCAGTGGGCGTCCACCCGGGCCGGGCTGCTCCAGGGCTGCTCCTCGTCGGCGTCCGCGACCTCCGCGATGACCAGGGCGTGCTCGTCCGGGCCAAGGTCCTCCAGCAGGGCGCCGATCGCGGGCAGCGCGGTCTCGTCCCCGACGAACAGCTTCCAGTCCGGGGCCCCGGCGGTGCGCAGGTTGCTGAGGGCCGGGCCGACCAGGCCGATCACGTCCCCGGGCCCGGCCGCGTACGCCCAGCGCGCGGCGGGGCCCTCGCCGCCCCGCGGGCCGTGCAGCACGAAGTCCACGTCGATCTCCCGCCGGTCGGGCCGGTGGTGGCGCACCGAGTAGGTGCGCATCCAGGGCCGCTCGGGTGCGGGGATGGCCAGGTACCGCTGGTACCAGGTGACCGGGTCCCGGTCGGCGGGCGGTTCGGGCATCCGGGGCGCCCGCCCGTCGCGACCGAAGAACAGCTTGACCTGCTGGTCGGGGGCGAGGGGGACGAAGTCCGCCAGCCCCTCGCCGGTGAGGGTGATGCGCCGCATGCCGGGGGTGACGTCGGTCACCGCGGTCACGCGCAGTTCGGCGTGGATCACGAAGGTGCGCCCTTTCTTCCGGGTGCCCCGCGCCCGCCCCCGGCGTCGACGCGGAGCCCCCCTCGGTAAGTAAGGCACACCTTACGTAGGAGGGTCCCGGTCCGCCGCGGCGGCCCTCCCCCGCCCCCGGGGAGCGGGTCGCACGGCTCAGCCGGCGATCGCGACCGTCGGCTCGCCGGAGGGGACGCCGTCCTTCTCCATCTGCTCGGCGATCTTCATGGCCTCGTCGATCAGGGTCTCCACGATCTGGGACTCCGGGACGGTCTTGATGACCTCGCCCTTCACGAAGATCTGGCCCTTGCCGTTGCCGGAGGCCACGCCGAGGTCGGCCTCGCGGGCCTCACCGGGACCGTTCACCACACAGCCCATCACGGCGACCCGCAGCGGGACCTCCATGCCCTCCAGGCCGGCGGTGACCTCCTCGGCGAGCTTGTAGACGTCCACCTGGGCGCGACCGCACGAGGGGCAGGAGACGATCTCCAGCCTGCGCTGGCGCAGGTTGAGCGACTCCAGGATCTGGATGCCGACCTTGATCTCCTCGGCCGGCGGCGCGGAGAGCGAGACCCGGATGGTGTCGCCGATGCCCTCGGCGAGCAGGGCCCCGAACGCGACGGCCGACTTGATGGTGCCCTGGAAGGCCGGGCCCGCCTCGGTGACGCCCAGGTGCAGGGGGTAGTCGCACTGGGCGGCGAGTTGCCGGTAGGCGTTGACCATGACCACGGGGTCGTTGTGCTTCACGGAGATCTTGATGTCCTGGAAACCGTGCTCCTCGAAGAGCGACGCCTCCCACAGGGCGGACTCGACGAGGGCCTCGGGGGTCGCCTTGCCGTACTTCTGGAGGAGCCGACGGTCCAGGGAGCCGGCGTTGACGCCGATCCGGATGGGGGTGCCGGCGTCACCGGCCGCCTTGGCGATCTCCTTGACCTTGTCGTCGAACTGCTTGATGTTGCCCGGGTTCACCCGGACCGCCGCGCAGCCGGCGTCGATCGCCGCGAAGACGTACTTCGGCTGGAAGTGGATGTCCGCGATGACCGGAATCTGTGACTTCCGGGCGATGATGGAGAGCGCGTCGGCGTCGTCCTGGGTGGGACAGGCGACCCGGACGATCTGGCAGCCGGACGCCGTCAACTCGGCGATCTGCTGGAGCGTGGCCCCGATGTCGGAGGTGCGCGTGGTCGTCATGGACTGCACCGAAACCGGCGCCTCGCCGCCCACGGCAACGGTCCCGACCTGGATCTGCCGGCTTTTCCGGCGCTCGGCGAGCTTGATCGGAACGGACGGCATGCCGAGCGAAATCGCAGTCATCTGCTGTGCAACCCCAAGGTGTGGATCGAGGTCCCGTCATCAGCGGGCTCCGTTTCCGAGATTACGGTACGCCCGCCGTGCCAAGCACATCGCGCCACCGCGCGAGTGGGCGGTCGGACACCTGTGCTGTCCGACCGCCCGTTGACGCGTGGGTCAGGAGATCCTGACGGGGTTCACGAGGTCCGCGATCAGCACGAGGATCGTGAAGCACACGAACACGCCGGCCACCACGTAGGCGACGGGCATCAGCTTGGCGACGTCGAACGGACCGGGATCGGGCCGCTTGAACACCCGGGCGGTGGTCCGCCGTACGGACTCCCACAGCGCGCCGGCGATGTGCCCGCCGTCCAGCGGCAACAGCGGCAGCATGTTGAACAGGAACAGCGAGAGGTTGAAGCCCGCGACCAGGAACAGCATCATCGCCACCTGGTTCTCCGGGGGGATGTCGAGGTTCAGCACCTCGCCGCCCACCCGGGCCGCGCCCACCACGCCCATCGGGGAGTCAGGCTCGCGGGGCCCGTCGCCGAAGGCCGCGTCCCACAGCGCCGGCACCTTGGAGGGCAGGGCCACCAGCGACTCCACGCCGCTGACCATCATGTCGCCCATCCGGTCCACGGACTGGGTGAAGGACTGCTCCACGATGCCGCTGGCCGGGGTGAAGCCGAGGAAGCCGGCGGTCACGTACTCGCCCTCGACGTAGCCGCCCTCGCCGTCCGTCTTGCCCACCTGGTTCTCGATCAGGGTGGCCTTCAGCTCGACGGGCCGCCCGTCGCGCTCCACGGTGAGGGTGGCCGGGCCGACCGTGTCGCGGATGCGCGACTGGAGCGTGGACCAGTCGTCGACCGGCACCCCGTTGAAGGCGACGATCTTGTCGCGGGGCTCCAGCCCCGCCTGCTTGGCCGGGGCCGCCGGGTCGCCCGCCGCGCACTTGCTGCGGTTCTCGCTCTGTTGGATCACGCAGTCGGAGACCGCGCCCACGGAGGTGGTCTGCTGCTCGATGCCGAAGGTCATCAGCACCCCGAGGAAGATGGCCACCGCCAGCACCAGGTTCATGAACGGCCCGGCGAACATGACGACGACGCGCTTCCACGGCTTGCGCGTGTAGAACAGGCGCTTCTCGTCGCCCGGCTCCAGCTCCTCGTACGCGGCGGAGCGGGCGTCCTCGATCATGCCGCGCCACGCCGAGGTGGAGCGGGCCTCCACCCGGCCGTCCGCGCCGGGCGGGAACATCCCGATCATGCGGATGTACCCGCCGAGCGGGATCGCCTTGATGCCGTACTCCGTCTCCCCCTTCCTGCGGGACCACAGCGTCGGGCCGAAGCCGACCATGTACTGCGGAACGCGGATGCCGAAGAGTTTGGCGGTCGACAGGTGACCGAGTTCGTGCCACGCGATCGAGATCAGCAGGCCGATGGCGAAGACCACTATCCCGAGAACGGTCATCAGCAGGGTCATGCACGCGCCTCCGCGATCTGCTTCGCTGTGGTGGTCGCCCGGGCCGTCAGCTCACGGGCCCGGGCCCGGGCCCAGGTCTCCGCTTCCAGGACGTCCGTCACCGTGAGGGAAGTTCCCGCGCGGGGGGTGCCGTGCTCGGCGACGACCTCGGTCACCGTCTCCATGATGCCGTTGAAGGGCAGGGCGCCGTTCAGGAACGCGTCCACGCACTCCTCGTTGGCGGCGTTGAAGACCGCCGGGGCCGTACCGCCGAGCGCCCCCACCTGCCGGGCCAGGCCCACCGAGGGGAACGCCTCGGTGTCCAAGGGGAAGAACTCCCAGGTCGAGGCGGTGCTCCAGTCGAAGGCGGGCGCGGCGTCCGGCACCCGGGCCGGCCACCCCAGGCCGATGGCGATGGGGCCGCGCATGTCGGGCGGGGTGGCCTGGGCGAGCGTGGAACCGTCCGTGAACTCGACCATGGAGTGCACGTACGACTGGGGGTGCACCACCACCTCGATGCGGTCGAACGGGATGTCGTAGAGCAGGTGGGCCTCGATCACCTCCAGGCCCTTGTTGACCAGGGTCGCGGAGTTCACCGTGATGACCGGGCCCATCGCCCAGGTGGGGTGGGCGAGCGCGTCCGCGGGGGTGACGTCGGCCAGTTCGGCCTGGGTGCGGCCCCGGAACGGCCCGCCCGAGGCGGTGACGACCAGCTTGCGGACCTCGGCCCGGGTGCCGGCGGCCAGCGCCTGGAAGAGGGCGGCGTGCTCCGAGTCGACGGGGATGATCTGTCCCGGCTTCGCCAGCGCCTTGACCAGGGGACCGCCGACGATCAGGGACTCCTTGTTGGCGAGCGCCAGGGTGCGCCCCGCCTCCAGGGCGGCCAGGGTCGGGGCCAGCCCGATCGAGCCGGTGATGCCGTTGAGCACGGTGTGGCACGCGGAGGCGGCGAGTTCGGCCGCGGCGGACGGACCGGCGAGGACCGCGGGCAGCGTTCGCCCCGCCCCGTAGCGCGCGGTCAGCGCCTCGCGCAGCGCCGGCACCGCGTCCTCGCGGGCCACCGCCACGGTGGCCACGTCGAGTTCGTGGGCCTGTTCGGCGAGGAGCCCCACGTTGCCGCCCGCGGCGGACAGGGCGGTGACCCGGAAGCGGTCGGGGTGGCGTCGGACCAGGTCGATGGCCTGGGTGCCGATCGATCCCGTGGCGCCGAGGATCACGATGTCCCGGCGGCCGTGGTCCGGGCCGGCGTCGAAGACGACGTGCGGGTCTGCGAGGGGGGCGGGGCTGTCGGTCATTCCCCCATTCTTACGGGTCGCGGGGGGTGTGCGTGCCCGGACCCCGGCCGTCGGACGCCGGGGGCGGATACCGGCCGGGGTCCGGGGGGCGGGGCCGCTCAGGGGACGGGCCGGCGCAGGTCGGGCCGGGTGCCGGCACCCGGGGTGGAGTCCGCGATCCAGGGGCCCTCGCCGCTGGGGTCCACGATCCCGTCCTCCAGCCAGGCATGGGCGCCGTCCAGCACCGCGCCCAGGAGACGGCGGTCGGAGGCGTCGGCGTTGGTCCACAGTCGGCGGAACAGCTCGTCGGCACGGACCCGGGCCTGTCGGCAGAAGGCGTCGGCGAGCTCGTACGCCTCCCGGCCCCGGCCCCCGCCGGCCCGCAGGTGCTCGGCGCGCACGCAGGCCGCGCTCATCGCGAACAGTTCGGCGCCGATGTCCACGATCCGCCCCAGGAAGCCCTGCTTCTTCTCCAACCGGCCCTGCCAGCGGGACATCCCGTAGAACACCGACCGCGCCAGCCGCCGGGAGGTGCGCTCCACGTACCGCAGGTGGCCGGAGAGGTCGGCGTGGCCGGTGGGGTGGAAGGCCGCGAAGGAGGTGGGGAGCTGCCCCGGGCCGGCGAACAGTCCGGGCAGCCAGCGGGCGTAGAAGCCGCCGGCCCGTGCCCCGGCCCGCGCCTTGTCGGGCAGCGAGGTGTCCGGGTCGATCAGGTCGCCGGCGACGGAGAGGTGGGCGTCGACGGCCTCCCGCGCGATCAACAGGTGCATGATCTCGGTGGAGCCCTCGAAGATCCGGTTGATCCGCAGGTCGCGCAGGAGTTGTTCGGCGGGGACGGCCCGCTCCCCGCGGGCGGCCAGCGACTCGGCGGTCTCGTAGCCGCGCCCGCCGCGGATCTGGACCAGGTCGTCGGCCATCCGCCAGGCCATCTCGGAGCCGTACAGCTTGGCGAGGGCGGCCTCGATGCGGATGTCGTTGCGGTTCTCGTCGGCCAACTGGGACGACAGGTCCAGGACGGCCTCCAGGGCGAAGGTGGTCGCGGCGATGAAGGCGATCTTCTCGCCGACCGCTTCGTGCCGGGCGATCGGACCGCCCCACTGCTCCCGGATGGACGACCACTCCCGGGCGATCTTCAGGCACCACTTGCCGGCGCCGACGCACATCGCGGGCAGCGAGAGCCGGCCGGTGTTCAGGGTGGTCAGGGCGATCTTCAGGCCGGCGCCCTCGGCGCCGATCCGGTGGGCGGCCGGCACCCGCACCCGGTGGAAGCGGGTGACGCCGTTCTCGATGCCCCGCAGTCCCATGAACGCGTTGCGGTTCTCCACGGTGACGCCCTCGCTGGACGCCTCCACCACGAAGGCGGTGATGCCGCCCGGGTGCCCCTCGGACCGCGGCACCCGGGCCATCACCACCAACAGGTCGGCGACCACCCCGTTGGTGGTCCACAGCTTCACCCCGTCCAGGACGTAGTCGTCGCCGTCGGGCACCGCGGCGGTGGCGAGCCGGGCCGGGTCGGAGCCGACGTCGGGTTCGGTGAGCAGGAACGCGGAGATCTCGCCGCGGGCGCAGCGGGGCAGGAACTCCTCGCGCTGTTCCGGGGTGCCGAACAGCTTCAGCGGCTGCGGTACGCCGATCGACTGGTGGGCCGAGAGCAGTGCCCCGATCGCGGGGTTGGCGGTGCCGAGGAGGGCGAGCGCCTTGTTGTAGTACAGCTGGGTGAGGCCGAGGCCGCCGTACCGGGTGTCGATCTTCATGCCGAAGGCGCCGAGTTCGCGGAGCCGGGCGATCGTCCCGTCGGGGATGCGGGCCTCCCGCTCGATGCGGGCGGAGTCGACCTCGTGGGCGCAGAAGTCGCGGAGCCGGGCGAGGAACTGTTCGCCGCGCCGGACGGCGTCCTCGCCGGGGACCGGGTGCGGGTGGATCAGGTCGAGCCGGAAGCGGCCGAGGAAGAGTTCCCGGGCGAAGCTGGGGCCCCGCCAGTCCTGTTCCCGCGCGGCCTCGGCCACCTGGCGGGCCTCGCGGGCGGTGACGGCCGGTCGGGTGGGTGATGCGGTCATGCGGGACACCTCGCCGCGGGTCGGTGGAGCACGGGCACGGGTGCCCGACGCGCACGCGTCGGGCCGTACCCACCGTGCGCCCCGGCGGGGCCGGCCGCACGCCCACGGGGCCCGGGCGGGCGTGCGGCGACGGCCGGAGCCCCCGCACGGGGCTCCGGCCGTCGCACCGGACCTCGCCCGTCCGCCGACGGGGTGGGTCCGGTGGGGAGGGGCGGCGTGGGTGGGCCGCCCGGGGTCAGGTCACAGGGCCAGGCCGGTGAGGACCAGGACCCGCTCGTAGGTGTAGTCGTCCATCGCGTAGCGGACGCCCTCGCGGCCGACGCCGGACAGCTTGGCGCCGCCGTAGGGCATCTGGTCGGCACGGTAGGAGGGCACGTCACCGATGATCACGCCGCCGACCTCCAGGGCGCGGTGGGCGCGGAAGGCGGTCTGCACGTCGTGGGTGAAGACGCCGGCCTGGAGTCCGTACTTGGAGGAGTTGACGGCGGCGAAGGCCGCTTCCTCGCCGTCGACCTTCTGGACCAGCAGGACCGGTCCGAAGACCTCTTCGCGGGCGATGGTGACCTGCTCGGGGACCTCGGCGAGGACGGTCGGGGCGTAGCTGGCCCCGTCGCGCTCGCCGCCGGTGAGGACCCGGCCGCCGGCCGCGGCGGCCTCCTCGACCCAGGACCCCACGCGGATGGCCGCGGCCTCGTTGACCAGCGGGCCCACGTCGGTGGCGGCGTCGGAGGGGTCACCGGTGACCTGCGCCTCGACGGCGGCCACGATCCGCGGGACCAGCCGGTCGTAGACGCTGGCGTCGGCGATCACGCGCTGCACCGAGATGCAGGACTGGCCGCCCTGGTAGTTGGAGAAGGTGGCGATGCGCTGGGCGGCCAGGTCGAGGTCGGCGTCGCTGGACCAGTCGGCGAGGACGACCGCGGCGCCGTTGCCGCCCAGTTCCAGGGTGCAGTGCTTGCGCGGAACCGAGTCCATGATCGCGTAGCCGACGGTCTCGGAGCCGGTGAAGGAGATCACCGGCAGCCGCTCGTCCTGGACGAGGGCGGGCATGCGGTCGTTGGGCACCGGGAGGATCGACCAGGAGCCCTCGGGCAGTTCGGTCTCGGCGAGCAGTTCGCCCAGGAGCAGCCCGGAGAGCGGGGTGGCCGGGGCGGGCTTGAGGACGATCGGGACGCCGGCGGCGATGGCCGGGGCGATCTTGTGGGCGCACAGGTTCAGCGGGAAGTTGAACGGGGCGATGCCGAGCACCACGCCCTTGGGGAAGCGGCGGGTGAGCGCCAGCCGTCCCTGGCCGCCGGCGTCGGTGTCGAGGCGCTGGGCCTCGCCGCCGTTGAAGCGGCGGGCCTCCTCGGCGGCGAAGCGGAAGACAGAGGCGGCGCGGCCGACCTCGCCGCGGGCCCACTTGACGGGCTTGCCGTTCTCCGCGGAGATGAGCCGTGCGATCTCCTCGGTGCGCTCGACGAGCCGCTCCGAGACGTGCAGCAGGGCCGCGGCGCGGGTGTGGGCGGGGGTGGCGGCGAACCGCTCCAGGGAGGCGTGGGCCGCGGAGACGGCCTCCTCGACCTGGGCCTCGGTGGGCACGCTCACGGTGCCGACCGGGCGGCCGTCCCACGGGGAGGTGACGTCGAAGGTGCTGTCGCCGGTGGCCGGTCGGCCGGCCAGCCAGAAGGCGTGGGTGGAGGTCATGTCCGGAGTCCGGCCCTTCCCTGTCGGGGTGCGGTGTCGCTCCCCACGGTAGGGCGCGGCACCCGGCGGGTCGTTTGTCCGCCGCGTATGAAGCGGAATCCGTCGCACACCACTTCGTCGCAACCGCGGTCGCGGGCGGGGCCGGTCAGTCGGACGCTTCGGTGGCCTTGAGGGCCAGCCACAGCTCGGCGCGGACGTCGGGGTCGTCGAGGGAGCGGCCGAGGATCTCCTCGACCCGCCGCATCCGGTAGCGCAGGGTGTGGCGGTGCACCCCGAGGTCGGCTGCGGCGGCGTCCCACTGGCCGTGCCGGGAGAGCCAGGCGTGCAGCGAGGCGACGAGGTCGCCCCGGCCGGTGGCGTCGTGGGCCCGCAGGCCGCGCAGGAGCCCTTCGGCGAACGCCCGCACCGCGTCGTCGGAGAGCAGGGCCGCCAGCGTCCCGGTGGTCATCTCGTCGAACGCGACCCGCTCCCGGCCGAGCCGGCGGGCGACGGCCAGGGCCCGTTCGGCCTGTCGGTGGGCCTCCACCGCTCCGGCGGGGCCGGTGGGCGCGGACACCCCGGCGACCGGGCGCCCCTCCGCGGAGCCGGTCGGTCCGTCCTCCTCTCCGGGGCCGTCCGGAGGGGAGCCGTCGGCGCGGGCGGCGCAGGCCGCGGCGGCGGCCCCGCCGTCGACGACGAGCAGGACCAGTCGGTGTTCCTCCGGGACGACCAGCACGGTCTCCCCGGCCCGGGCGGCCGCGGTCTCCACGTCCTCGGAGAGCGCGGAGAGCCCGGCGGACGCCGCGGGCCCGGGCGGGGCGGGCTCCGGCGGGGTGTCCGGTTCGACGAGGACGATGCGGAACGGGGCGTCCAGCAGGGCCCCGTACAGGTCCCCGGCGACCGCCCGGGCGTGCTCGGGCTCCCCGGCGAGCAGCATCCGCCAGACGGCCGCCCCGATCCGCTGCTCGGCGGCGTGCAGGGCTCGGGAGCGTTCGGTGGTGAGGGTGAGCAGGGCGATCGCCGCGTGGACGGCGTACCGGTCGGCGGTGCCGAGCGGGGCCGCGGTGCCCACGGCGAGGGCCGGGCGGGGGCCGCGGCCGGTGCCCAGGGCGTGCAGTTCCACCCGGTCCCCGGCGCCCTCCACGACCGCGCTGGCGGTGGCGGTGCCCTGGCGCAGGCGTTCCACCTCGGGGCTGAGCCGGCCGGCCCGGCGGACGGCCCAGGCGGGGGCGGTGGCGGCGGGCGCCCCGGTGGCGTCGTAGAGGGCGGCCCAGCCGTCGACCTGGGCGGCGAGGGAGGCGAGGACGCCCTCGGGGCCGTCGGCGAGGGCCCGCCGGGTGAGTTCGCGCTGGGCCGCGAACCCGGCGGTGACGGCGCGGTACTGCTCGCGGGCGTTGGCCTCGGACACCGCCTTGCTGATGGCGATGAACGGGGTGCGCCGGGGTACGGCGAGCAGCGGGAAGCGGGCGGTGCGGGCCGCGTCGACGAGTGCCTCGGGGATGTCGTCGTAGTGGACGCCGAGGGCGAAACCGAGGCCGACGACCCCGGCGCGGGCCAGTCGGCGCACGTACCGGCGCATTTCGTCGGGGTCCTCCGCGTCGAGCTTCAACGCGGTGATCAGCAGCAACTCGCCGCCCTCCAGGTAGGGCACCGGGTCGGCGAGTTCGCTGACGTGGGCCCAGCGGACCAGGGCGTCCAACCGGTCCGCGCCGGCGCGGACGGTGAGCCGGAGCGCCGAGTGCTGGACGAGGGAGGCGAGGGTGAGGGACATGGGACCTTCAAGCGGCGGCGTCGCCCGCGCGAGGGGCGGGCGGGCGCCCGCCGTGACGGGACGGTCACCCTCGATTCTGCCTCACCGCGGCGACAGGCTCACCTGCGCAGGTCCACCAGGAGCGGGGGGGCGTGCTCCCCGCGGACGGTGGTCAGGGAGAGCACCGCGTGCCCCGGGGGGACGGCGTGGGCGAGTTCGGAGGCGGACCAGCGTTCGCGCTCCACCTGCCGGACGGTGACCGCACGGGCGGTCGGGGCCCGGCCGGTGATCACCCGCCGCAGGGCGTGGGCGCCCTTGCCGAGCGGGGTCTCGGCGATGATCTGCCGGTCGGTGACGTCCCGGGCCTCGGTCCACTCCTTCCCCCAGACCTCGGCGAAGTCCTGGCCGTCCCAGGGGGTGAGCCCGGAGAGGGCCATCCGGCAGCCGATCGCGCCGAGCAGCGGGCCCCGCAGCGGGCGGGGCACGTCGTCGAGGGTGCGCAGGGTGAGGACCACGCCGGCGTGCGCGGAGCGCAGCCGTTGGAGGGCGCGCACGGCCTCGGGGGTGACCGCACCGGTGGCGTCGTCGAGGACGAGGCAGGCGAACAGGGAACGGTCCTCGCGGGCGGCGACGGCGGCGGTGAACTGGGCGAGCACCAGGCGGGCGATGATCTGCGAGGCGTCGGCGTGGCCGCGCTGCGGCAGGTCGATGCGCACCCGCACCGGATGGTCGAGGGCGCGCAAGGAGAACGGCCGGCCCTCGCCCCGGGTGTCGAAGAAGGAGGCGAACGCGGGCCGGTCCAACAGCGCGATCCGGTCGGCGAGGGTGCCGCCCACGTCCCCCGGATGGGCCGTCTGGCGTTCCCGGGCGTCCAGTTCCCGCAGCATCGCCTCCTGCCCGGCGGCGGTCAGCGCACGGCGCAGCTCGGCGAGCGGGCCGGGGGCGCCGTCCAGCAGTCCGCGCAGTTCGGGCACGGCAGGGAAGCGGCCGTGGACGGCACGGAACGGGCCGAGCAGTTGGGCCAGGACGGTGGTGGCCCGGCGGGTGTCTCCGCCGGAGTGCGGTGCGGCGAGGTCGCCGACGAGGGCTTCGGCGAGCACCGCGGCGGCCTCGTCGGGATCGGTGGTGCCGCCGTAGAGGTCGAGGTCGTGGACGGAGTCGGGCTGGCCGACGCGGATCACCACGTCGTAGGCGTCGGTGGCGCCCAGCCCGGCGCCCGCGCCCCCGACCACCACCACGGCGGCCCGGCCGGCCAGCGCCTGGAGGCACAGCGACTCGGCTACCGGCCACACCAGGTGGCCGGTCTTGCCGGCGCCGGCGGGGCCGACGGCGAGCAGGGAGGTGCCGAGCAGGTCGGTGCCGAGGCCGAGGCCGACGCCGCGGAAGCGGTACGGGTTGCGGGGGTCGTCGGCCGCGGTGCCGATCCTGACCTGTCCGGTGAGCAGGTCGTGGCGGGCGGCCCGGCCGGGCAGGTCGCGGACGCCGGAGGGGTGCGGGCAGGCGGCGGCACCGCGTTGCGCAACGGCGGCGGAGAAGTCGGCCATGCCGTGCCGGCCGCCGCGCACCCCCTGCCAGGCGTGGGCGATCCGGGCGTGGTCCACGTCGCGCATCAGTCCGGCCCGCGCGTCGGCGGCCAGCCGGTCGGCGGCCCCGGTGAGTCCGGCCTCCCGCAACTGCGGCCACTGGGCGGGGTCCTCCTCGGCGCTGGCCGGGGCGGCGCCGGGTGCGGGCTCGGGGCGCCGCAGGCGGGGGACGACGTAGCGGCGCCCGATCTCCGCCCACCGGCCCAGCCGGGCCACGGCGGCCAGGATGCCGCCGCCGACCAGCAGGTAGTACACCCGCCAGGAAATGGCAGCGGCCTCCCCCTCAGCGGCGGTGGCCGGATCGTTCCACTCCTCGGGGGTGAGCACGCGGTGCGGCCACAACCAGTAGCTGCCGAGGTATCCGTTCCACAGCAGCGACCAGAACAGCCAGCCCACCAGGAGGGCGATCAGCGCTCCGGTGAAGAGTTGCCGGGCGGGCGTCAGTTCGGGTTCCTCGTCGGGGCGGGGCACATGGCCGTACCGCCACACGCCGGGGGCCGCCTCGGGGCGGGGGGTGCGCAGCCAGCGCAGGAAGGCGCCGCCGTCCGGGGGCGGCGGCGGGCCGGCCGGGGCGGGGGTGGTGCCGGGTGCGGCGCTCGGGCGCGGCGGCACCGGGGGCCGCGCGGGCGGGCCGGCGGGGGCCGGCGGGGTCGGATGCGGCAGTGGTGCCGCGTGCGTGCCGCGGGCGTCCTGTGCGGTCTCGCCGCCGTCGTGTCCGTCGCGATTCATGGACCCTCTGCCCCCTGCGCCTGCCGGTCCCCTGCGTTCCGGGCGTCAATCTAGTGCCCCGACGGGGGCACTTCACCGCTCACCGCGCCCTCGGGGAGCCCGTGCGAGGTGTCCGACGCGCCCCGGCGGGCGGGTCGGGGCAGTATGTCCATGGCGGACAAACGCCCGCTCGAACAACTCCCCGGTGGAGCATGCCCACCTTCCCACACCGGCCCTAGCCTGCGAAGGACACCCCGAAGAACCCCGGGAATCCCCCGCCCACCGGCCCGTACGCCCGGTGCGGAACAGGTGGCCGATCGGGTCGCGCCGCGCGGCCCGGGCACGGCACCGCCGCCCCCGTGCGCCCGTGACACCCCACAGGAGCCCGCCATGACCGCACTGCCGCAGGAGCGCCGCGTCGTCACCGCCATTCCCGGCCCGAAGTCCCAGGAACTCCAGGCCCGGCGCACCGCCGTGGTCGCGGCGGGCGTGGGCTCCACGCTCCCGGTGTTCACCGCCCGGGCCGGTGGCGGCATCATCGAGGACGTCGACGGCAACCGGCTGATCGACTTCGGTTCCGGCATCGCCGTGACCAGCGTGGGCGCCTCCGCCGAGGCCGTGGTGCGCCGGGCCTCGGCCCAGCTCGCCGACTTCACGCACACCTGTTTCATGGTCACGCCCTACGAGGGGTACGTGGCCGTGGCGGAGGCGCTCGCCGAGCTGACCCCGGGCGACCACGCGAAGAAGTCCGCCCTGTTCAACTCGGGCGCCGAGGCCGTGGAGAACGCCGTCAAGATCGCCCGGGCGTACACCAAGCGCCAGGCGGTGGTGGTCTTCGACCACGGCTACCACGGCCGGACCAACCTGACGATGGCGCTGACCGCGAAGAACATGCCGTACAAGAACGGCTTCGGCCCGTTCGCCCCCGAGGTGTACCGGGTGCCGGTCGCCTACGCGTACCGCTGGCCGACCGGCCCGGAGAACGCCGGCCCGGAGGCCGCGGCCGAGGCCGTCGACCGGATCACCAAGCAGATCGGCGCCGACAACGTCGCGGCGATCATCATCGAGCCGGTGCTCGGCGAAGGCGGCTTCATCGAGCCGGCGAAGGGCTTCCTGCCGGCGATCCGCGCGTTCGCCGCCGAGAACGGCATCGTGTTCGTGGCGGACGAGATCCAGTCCGGCTTCTGCCGCACCGGCCAGTGGTTCGCCTGTGAGGACGAGGGCATCGTCCCGGACCTGATCACCACCGCGAAGGGCATCGCCGGCGGACTGCCGCTGGCCGCCGTGACCGGCCGCGCCGAGATCATGGACGCCGCGCACGCGGGCGGCCTCGGCGGCACCTACGGCGGCAACCCGGTGGCGTGCGCGGGTGCGCTCGGCGCGATCGAGACGATGAAGGAGTTGGACCTCAACGCGCGGGCCCGGCGCATCGAGGAGGTCATGAAGGCCCGGCTGACCGCGATGGCCGAGAAGTTCGAGGTCATCGGCGAGGTCCGCGGACGCGGTGCGATGATCGCGATCGAGCTGGTCAAGGACCGCACCACCAAGGAGCCGCACGCCGAGGCCACCGCCGCCCTGGCGAAGGCGTGCCACGCGCAGGGCCTGCTCGTGCTGACCTGCGGCACCTACGGCAACGTGCTGCGGTTCCTGCCGCCGCTGGTCATCGGCGAGGACCTGCTGAACGAGGGCCTCGACATCATCGAGGACGCGTTCGGCCGCATCTGACGGTCGGGCCCGCACCGCACCCGGTGGCGGGGGCGCCGAGGCGCTCCCCCGCCACCCGTCGCAGAGGCTGTGAAGAAGCTGTGCGGGGCCCATGTCGGGGTACCGTTCGCGCTGTCCCGGCGGCATTCCCTGACGTAGGTTCGGCGGCAGATGAGCGAAACACCCCGTCCGGGGCGGTCCCCGGACGAGTACGGTCCCCGGCTTCCCCGGTCGGGTGCCGGTGGTGGCTTCGCCCGTCCCCCCGGGGCCCCGGGCCCCGGAACTCCTCACCGACCGGCCGACCGACCGCCCCGCATCTCCCGGGGCCCGCGGTCCGCCGGTCCCCCCGGCCGCCTCGGAACCACCCCCCCTGTTCCGAGGCGGCCGTACGCGTTCCCGGCGGCGCTGGTCGCGCTGGCCTCGCTCGTGTTCGCCCTGGTGACCTGGCAGGTCGCGGTGCGGGGCCCGCTGCTGGAGCGGGACGTCGCCCTGTCCGCGCGGCTGCGCTCCGGCGGCCTGCCGGACGGGGTCGCCGAGGTGCTCGCCGATCTCGGTGCGGTGGTGGTCGCGGTGCCGGTGCTGGCGGTGGTGGCGGGGGTCTGCACCTGGTGGGCGCGGCGGACGGGGGTGCCCCGGTGGTGGGCCGGGGCGGCGGGGGCGGGGGTGCTGTTGGTGCTGGTGCCGCTGCTGGTGGTGCCGTTGAAGGCGTGGCTCGCCCGGCCGGGGCCGCCGCCGATGCCGGGCACCGGGTACTACCCCTCGGGGCACACGGCGACGGCCGTGGTGGCGTACGGGGCGGCGGTGGCCTTGCTGTGGTGCCGGGTGCGGAGCGCCGGGCTGCGGTGGTCGCTGGGGTGCGCCGGGCTCGTCCTGGTCGCGGGCACCGGGTACGGGCTGGTGCGCCGCGGCTACCACTGGCCGTTGGACGTGGTGGCCAGCGCGGCGCTGTTCGGGGCGCTGGGGGTGGGGTACGTGCTGTTCCTGCACCGGTGGGGCGGGCGGGGCACCCCGGGCGGCTGAGGCCGAGGGGATGCCCCGGGCCCGCTCGTCGAGGGGCCCGGGGCGGACGGTCAGCGGCGCCAGGTGTCGAAGTTGCGGGAGAATTCGGTGTTGTTGTGCCGGTCCCAGTTGATGGACCAGCTCATCAGGCCGCGGAGCCCCGGCCAGACGCCGTGGGTCCGGTAGCTGCCGCAGCCGGTGCCCTTGGTGAGGCAGTCGAGGGCCTTGTTGACCTCGGTGCCGGAGACGTGGCCGTTGCCGGCGTTGGTGGAGGCGGGCATGCCGATGGCGACCTGTTCGGGGCGGAGCGCGGGGAACACGTTGGTGGCGTCGCCGGCGACCGGGAACCCGGTGAGCAGCATGTCCGTCATGGCGATGTGGAAGTCCGCACCGCCCATCGAGTGGTACTGGTTGTCCAGGCCCATGATGGAGCCGGAGTTGTAGTCCTGGACGTGCAGCAGCGTGAGGTCGTTGCGCAGGGCGTGGATGACCGGCAGGTAGGCGCCGGCGCGCGGGTCCTGGCCGCCCCAGCGACCGGTGCCGTAGTACTGGTAGCCGAGTTGCACGAAGAAGGTCTCCGGCGCCATGGTCAGCATGAACCGGGGGCCGTACGCGGCCTTGAGGGTCTTGACGGCCTGGATGAGGTTGACGATCACCGGGGTGGTGGGGTTCTTGAAGTCGGTGTCGTTGGCGTTCAGGGACAGGGAGTGGCCCTCGAAGTCGATGTCGAGGCCGTCGAGCCCGTACTCGTCGACGATCTTCGAGACGGAGGTGACGAAGGCGTCGCGGGCGCCGGTGGAGTTCAGCTGGACCTGACCGTTCTGGCCGCCGATGGAGATCAGCACCTTCTTGCCCTGTGCCTGCTTGGCCTTGATCGCCGCCTTGAACTCGGCGTCGCTCTCCACGTTCGGGCACTCGGTGACCGGGCAGCGGGTGAAGCGGATGTCCCCGGAGGTGACGGAGGTGGGTTCGCCGAAGGCGAGGTGGATGACGTCCCAACTGTTGGGCACGTCGGCCATCCGGGTGTAGCCGGAGCCGTTGGCGAAGCTGGCGTGGAGGTAGCCGACGAGGGCCTTCGGCGGGAGCGGGTCCCCCTCGCCGAGCGGGGTGGTCACCAGGAGGGCGGCCGAGAGGGGGGACGTGCCGGCGTCGTTGGTGGCGGCGACCTCGACCCGGTACTGCTTGCCGGGGCTGAGGCCGGCCAGGTAGGCGCTGGTCGCGCTGCCGGTCCAGGCCCGCGCGCCGTCGACCTGGACGGTGTAGCCGGTGGCTCCGGGCACCGGGTCCCAGGCGACCGTGGCGTTGTGCGGGCCGACCGAATCGGTGCGCAGGCCGGTGGGCTTGACCGGCGGCTGGCCGGGGTCGACGGCGGGGCCGACGAGGGTGACGTCGTCGACGTGGTAGGCGGGCGTGCCGTACCAGCCGTGGGCGTAGAGGGTGACCCTGGTGGTGGTGGGGCCGGTGCGGAAGGTGGTGCTCAGCCGCTTCCAGTCGGCGGCGGACTGGGTCCAGTCGTAGCCGTCGCTGGTCCCGGTGCCGGTGACGCCGAGGTAGGTGTACGTGCCCCGGACGTGGCCGGTGAGGGTGTACTGGGCGTCGGGTTTGACGGTGACGCTCTGGGTGCAGCGGGCGTGGTCGCCGCCCGAGGGGGTGGCGCGCAGCGCCGAGGTGCCGGTGCGCACCGGGGTGGTGACGGCGGCTCCGCTGCCGGCGGAGCAGGTCCAGCCGTCGAGGCCGGCCTCGAATCCGCCGTTGCGGACCAGGTCGGCGTCGACGGCGGGGGCCGCGGTGGCGGTGGCGGTGAGGCCGGGCAGGACGGCCAGTGCGGTGGCCGCGAGCACGGCGAGGAGTCGGGCGCGGACTCCTCGTGCGGGGGGACGGACGTGTCGTCTGGTGCGTTCCACTACATCCTCCGAACATGGGGGAAGGTGAAGCAGGACGGTGTCGTGGAGCGCGCTCAACCTGGTTCAGACCAATTCGCTTGTCAAGACCTCCCGCACGCATCCGTCGCCTTCGGCGACCGTGCGAGGGGGGTCGCTCCGCCGCGGGACGGGGTCCGGAGCCGACCCGTCCCGCGGCGGAGCCGACGCTCCGTCAGCCCCCGTTTCCGCGGGCCAGGTCGGCCGCCGCCTCGTGCAGGGCGAGTTCGAGCAGGATCGGGTCGGTGAGGGTGCCGGTGCCGTCCGGCGGGACCAGCCACCGCACCCGTCCCGTCACCCGGCCGGGGTAGGGCACCACGATCCAGGTGCCCCGGCCCGCGCCGCGCACCCCGGTGCCGAGCCAGCGGCCGACCGTGCCGGGCGGCACGAAGAAGCCGATCCGCCCGTCACCGAAGTCGGTGAGGACGGGACCGGGGCGGTCGATCAGGCGCAGCAGTACGTCGAGGGTGGGGTGGCCGAGTTCGCCCGGCAGGATGAGCACGTCCCACACGCGGCCCGCCGGGAGCAGGACGACCCCCAACGGGTTGCGTTCCCATTCCCAGCGGGTGGCGTCGGGTTGGGGCGCCGCAGCCAGCAGCCATTCCGCCGCCGCGGCCCAAGGCCCGGTCATGTCGTGTCCTCCGCGTCTCTCAGGAACCGCGGGTGCGGTTCGCTGGGGAGAGGAGGGGAGCGGGCGGAGCATTACGCGGGTTGACGCTACCAGTCGGTAGTGAACTGCGTCACAGGTGCTGATCAGGGGGGACGGGTCACCGGCCCGCCCCCTCGCGGCGGTTCAGCTGTCGAATCCGAGCCCCAACCGGTCCAGCGTCCGCAGCCACGGGTTGCGGTGCCCCCGGTTCTCGTCGGCCCGGGCCAGCGACCACTTGGTCAGGGAGATCCCCGCCCAGGCGAAGGGCTCCGGCGGGAAGGGCAGCGGCTTGCTGCGCACCATCTCCAGCGCGGTCCGCTCGGTCTGCTCGCCGGAGAGCAGGTCGAGCATCACCTCGGCACCGAACCGGGTGGCCCCCACGCCGAGCCCGGTGTAGCCGGCCGCGTAGGCGACCCTCCCCCGGTGCGCGGTGCCGAAGAAGGCGGAGAACCGGGAGCAGGTGTCGATCGCACCGCCCCAGGCATGGCTGAAGCGCAGCCCTTCGAGTGCGGGGAAGTACCGGAAGAAGTGCTCGGCGAGCCGGGCGTAGGTCTCCGGGCGGTCGTCGTGCTCGGCCCGGACCCGGCCGCCGTACGGGTAGACCGCGTCGTAGCCGCCCCACAGGATGCGGTCGTCCGCGGTGAGGCGGAAGTAGTGGAACCGGTTGGCGGTGTCGCTGAGGCCCTCCCGGCCGTGCCAGCCGATCGCGGCGCGCTGCCCGGCGGTCAGCGGCTCGGTCATCAGCGCGTAGTCGTACACCGGCACCGTGTACGGGCGGACCCGCTTGACCAGGGAGGGGAAGACGTTGGTCCCCAGGGCCACGTGCCGGGCCGACACCCTGCCGTACGGGGTGCGCACCCCCATGCCCGTGCCCCGGGGCACCAGGGACAGGGCGGGGGTGCGCTCGTGGATGCGCACGCCCCGCTCCAGGCAGGCGGCCTTGAGTCCCCAGGCGAGCTGGGCGGGGTTCAGCATCGCCACCCCGTGCCGGTCCCGGAGCCCGGCCCGGAACAGCGGTGAGCGCACCACGGCGCGCACCTCGTCCTCGTCGAGGAACTCGACGCCCCCGTCGAGGCCGAGCCGTTGCGCCTCGCGGTGTCGGGTGCGCAACTCCTCGACCTGGTAGGGCTCGGTGGCCACGTCGATCCCGCCGGTGCGTTCGAAGGCGCAGTCGATGCCGTAGCGGGCGACGGCCTCCTCGATCGCGTCGAGGTTGCGGGCGCCCAGTTCCTCCAGCCGGCCGATCTCCCGCGGCCAGCGGGAGAGGCCGTTGTCGAGGCCGTGGGTGAGCGAGGCGTCGCAGAAGCCCCCGTTGCGGCCGGAGGCCGCCCATCCCACCTCGCGCCCCTCGATCAGGAGCACGTCCCGGTCCGGGTCGCGTTCCTTGGCGATCAGCGCGGTCCACAGCCCGCTGTAGCCGCCGCCGACCACCAGCAGGTCGCACTGCTCGGTGCCGGTCAGCGCCGGCAGCACCGGGGGGCGGTCGGGGTCGTCCAGCCAGAAGGAGAGGGGGCGTGCGTCGGCGAGGGACGCGGTCCAGCGGTTCATGGCGCCTGGGGCCATGATGTCAACTCCCTACCAGGGTCGTACCGGTGTGCGGCCGCCCGGATCGGTGCGGCCGGTGTCCAGCGGGGGCCGTCAGGCCCGCTGCTTCCTGCGGCGGTGGCCCAGCACCGTGACGATCAGCACGAACACTACGGCGAACAGGAACATCGCCGTGCCGATGACGTTGATCTGAACGGGCGTTCCGCGCTGGGCCGAGCCCCAGACGAACATGGGGAAGGTGACGGTGGACCCCGCGTTGAAGTTGGTGATGATGAAGTCGTCGAAGGACAGCGCGAAGGCGAGCAGCGCGCCCGCCGCGATGCCGGGGGCCGCGATGGGCAGCGTCACCCGGAGGAAGGTCTGCACCGGTCCCGCGTACAGGTCCTGTGCGGCCTGCTCCAGCCGCGGGTCCATGGACATGACCCGGGCCTTGACCGCGGTCACCACGAAGCTCAGGCAGAACATGACGTGGGCGATCAGCACGGTCCGGAAGCCGAGTTCGGCGCCCATGTTGAGGAACAGGGTCAGCAGCGAGGCCGCCATCACCACCTCGGGCATCGCCATCGGCAGGAAGATCAGCGAGTTCACCGCGCCCCGGGCCCGGAACCGGTACCGGACCAGGGCGAACGCGATCATCGTGCCGAGCACGGTGGCCCCGAGGGTGGCCCAGCCGGCGAGTTGGAGGCTGAGCGCCAGCGAGCCGCACAGGTCGGCGACCCCGCACGGGTCGCGCCACGCCTCGGTGGAGAAGTTCTGCCACTCGTAGTTGAAGCGGCCCTTCGGTTCGTTGAACGAGAACACGGTGACGACGACGTTCGGCAGCAGCAGGTAGGCGAGCGTCAGCAGTCCCGCGATGACGACGAGACGACGGCGGATCCAGCGCAGCAGGGCCATCAGACCAGTTCCTCCGTCCCGGACTTGCGGATGTAGAAGGTGACCATCAGCAGGATGGCGGCCATCAGCAGGAACGACAGGGCCGCGGCGGTCGGGTAGTCGAGGACGCGCAGGAACTGCGTCTGGATGACGCTGCCGATCATCCGGGTGTCGGTGGAGCCCAGCAGGTCGGCGTTGACGTAGTCGCCCGAGGCGGGGATGAAGGTGAGCAGGGTGCCGGCGACGACGCCCGGCAGCGACAGCGGGAAGGTCACCTTGCGGAAGGCGGTGGAGGGGGACGCGTACAGGTCGCCGGCGGCCTCGTGCAGCCGTCCGTCGATCCGTTCCAGCGAGGTGTACAGCGGGAGGACCATGAACGGCAGGAAGTTGTAGGTCAGACCGCAGACCACGGCGAGCGGGGTGGCCAGCACCCGGTCGCCGTCGGTCATGCCGAGCCAGGCGGTCACGTCCAGGACGTGCAGGGTGCCGAGGAGTTCGACCAGCGGCCCGCTGTCGGCGAGGATCGTCTTCCAGGCCAGGGTGCGGATCAGGAAGCTGGTGAAGAACGGGGCGATCACCAGGACCAGGATCAGTCCGCGCCAGCGCCCGGCGCGGAACGCGATCAGGTACGCCAGCGGATAGCCGAGCAGCAGGCACAGCAGGGTGGCAGCGCCGGCGTACAGCACCGAGCGGGCGAACTGGGGCCAGTAGGCGGCGAGCGCGTCGGTGTAGGTCGCGAAGTGCCAGGTGACCTCGAAGCCCTCTTCGAGGGAGCCGGTCTGCACCGAGGTCGACGCCTGGTACACCAGCGGCAGCAGGAAGAACACCAGCAGCCACAGCACGCCCGGCAGTAGCAGCCAGTAGGGGACGAGCCGGCCGCGCCCGCGGCGTGCGGGCGCCGGTGCGACGGGGGCCGTCGACGGGCCGGTGGGGGCGGTCATGCCGCCTCCTCCGTCGGCCCGGTGCCCGCCTCGGCCCCGTCGCCAGCCGCGTCCAGCCCGAAGGCGTGCGCCGGGTTCCAGTGCAGGACGACCGGGGCGCCGGGCGCCAGCCGCCCGTCCCGCTCCACGTTCTGGACGTACACCTCCAGGTCGGGCCCGGCCGGACCGCTGATCCGGTACTGGGTGGAGACGCCGATGAAGCTGGTCGCGGTGACGGTCCCGGCGACCCGGTTGCGGCCGGCCGGGAGGTCCGCCGCGTCCTCGGCGTGGGCCAGGGACACCTTCTCGGGCCGGATGCCCACCAGCAGGCGCCCGCCCGGGGCGAGGCCGTCCGGACAGCGGGCCGCGGGCAGCCGCAGCACCTCGCCGGCCGCGGCGACGACCAGGTCCTCGCCCTCCCGGGCGGTGACCGAGCCGGCGATCAGGTTGGAGGTGCCGAGGAAGTTCGCCACGAAGGCGGTCCTCGGGTGCTCGTACAGGTCGGCGGGGGCGCCGAGTTGCTCGACCCGGCCGCCGTTCATCACCGCGACCGTGTCGGCCATCGTCATGGCCTCCTCCTGGTCGTGGGTGACGTGCACGAAGGTGATGCCCACCTCGGTCTGGATGCGTTTGAGTTCGAGCTGCATCTGCCGGCGCAGCTTGAGGTCCAGGGCGCCCAACGGCTCGTCCAGGAGCAGCACCCGCGGGTGGTTGATGAGCGCCCGGGCGACCGCCACCCGCTGTTGCTGCCCGCCGGAGAGCTGGTGCGGCTTGCGGCGGGCGAGGTCCCCGAGCTGCACCAGGTCGAGCATCTCCCCGACCTGCTTCTTCACCGAGCGGATGCCCCGCCGGCGCAGCCCGAAGGCGACGTTCTCGAAGATGTCGAGGTGCGGGAAGAGCGCGTAGGACTGGAAGACGGTGTTCACCGGCCGCTTGTAGGGCGGCAGTGCGGTGACGTCCTGGTCGCCGAGGACGACGGTGCCCGTGGTGGGTTCCTCCAGGCCCGCGATCATCCGCAGGGTGGTGGTCTTGCCGCAGCCGGAGGCGCCGAGCAGGGCGAAGAAGGAGCCCTCGGGCACGGTCAGGTCCAGCGGGTGGACGGCGGTGAAGGAACCGTAGGACTTGCTGATCCCGGTGAGGCGGACGTCGCCGCCGTGTTCGGTCGTCATGGTGGGTCCCGGGGGTCGGGGGTGGGACGGGGCGGGTCCCGGCGGGTTCCCGGTGCGGCGGGAGGGCCGGGGACGCGGCGCCGGTCAGGCGCCGGTGAGCTGGGCGAACTTCGCCTCGTACGCGGTCTCCTCCTTGGCGGAGAGCGAGCGGAACGCGTGGGACTTGGCGGCCATCTCCCGGTCGGGGATGATCAACGGGTTGGCGGCGGCGTCCGCGTCGAGCTTGGCCAGCTCCGCCTTGACGCCGTCGACGGGGCAGACGTAGTTGATGTACGCGGCGAGGCGGGCGGCGGGGCCCGGCTCGTAGTAGTAGTCGATGAGCCGTTCGGCGTTGCGCTTGTGGCGGGCCCGGTGGGGCACCAACAGGTTGTCGGTGGCGATCATGTAGCCGCTGTCGGGGATGACGAAGCCGATGTCGGGGTTGTCGGCCTGGAGTTGGACGACGTCACCGGCCCAGGCCACGCAGGCGGCGATGTCGCCCTTGGAGAGGTCGGAGGTGTAGTCGTTGCCGGTGAAGCGGCGGATCTGCCCCCGGTCGACGGCCTTCTGCACCCGGGCGATCGCCGCGTCGAAGTCGTCGCCGGTGACCTTGCCGGGGTCCTTGCCCAGGTCCAGCAGGGTCAGCCCCATGGTGTCGCGCATCTCCGACAGCAGCGAGACCCGTCCCTTGAGCTGCGGCCGGTCCAGCAGGTCGCCCAGGGAGCGCACCTCCACGCCGTCGAGGGCCTTCCGGTTGTACGCGATGACCGCCGGGATGCCCGTCCACGGGTAGGAGTACGCCCGCCCCGGGTCCCAGTCGGGGCTGCGGAACTGCTGCGAGAGGTTGGCGTAGGCGTGCGGCAGGTGGGCCGGGTCCAGCTTCTGCACCCAGCCGAACCGGATCAGCCGCGCGGCCAGCCAGTCGGTGACGTTGATCAGGTCCCGTCCGATGTCCTGGCCGGCGGCGAGCTGGGGTTTGACCTTGCCGAAGAACTCGACGTTGTCGTTGATGTCCTCGGTGTACTTGACGGCTATCCCGGTGCGCTCGGTGAAGGTCTCCAGGGTGGGGCGGCGCTTGCCGCTCTCGTCGACGTCCATGTACTCGGTCCAGTTGGAGAAGACGACGCGCTTCTCCCGGTCCGAGTGGTCCTCCGAACCGGCGCCCTGCGGCTTGGCCGCCGGTGGGATGCCGCATCCGGCCAGCGCCGCGGCGCCGCCGACCGCGAAGGCGCCCCCGGCAAAGGCGCGCAGCAGGGTGCGCCGGGAGAGGGCGCCCCGGCCGTTGCGCAGGCTGCGCCGCGCGGCGGCCGCCTGCGCCGGGGAGAGGGGTTCGGGCTGGTACGGCATGCGCGGGTGCCCTTTCGGTGGTGCCCCGTCGGCAGGGGCGCGGATGACGGCCCGCAGGGGCGTCAGGGGTCGGCAGGGGGACCGTGCGCGGGTGGCGGACGGTCGGGCGGGGCGACGGGGCGGGGCGACGGGACCCGGCGGGCGGGTCAGCGGTCCCCGAAGACGGTGCGGTGCCAGTCCTTCCTGGCCACCGCGGTGTTGTCGTACATGACGTGCTTGAGCTGGGTGTACTCCTCGAAGGAGTACGCGGACATGTCCTTGCCGTAGCCGGAGGCCCGGTGTCCGCCGTGCGGCATCTCGCTGATGATCGGGATGTGGTCGTTGACCCACACGCAGCCGGCCCCCAGTTCGCGGGTGGCGCGGCCGGCCCGGTAGACGTCCCGGGTCCAGGCCGAGGCGGCCAGGCCGTAGGGGGTGTCGTTGGCGAGTCGGAGGCCCTCGTCGTCGGTGTCGAAGGGGAGCACCACCAGCACCGGGCCGAACACCTCCGACTGGACCACCTCACTGGACTGCGGGGCGTCCACGATCAGGGTCGGCCGGTAGAAGGCGCCGCTCGACAGGTCCCCGCCCGGGGCCTCGCCGCCGGTGACGATCCGGGCGTAGCCGCGGGCCCGGTCCACGAAGGCCGCGACCCGGTCGCGGTGGGCGTGGGACACCAGGGGACCCAGGTCGGTGGCCCGGTCGAAGGGGTCGCCGAGGCGGACCGTCGCCATCAGGTCGGCGACCCCGGCGACGAACGCCTCGTACAGGGGGCGCTGGACGTAGGCGCGGGTGACGGCGGTGCAGTCCTGGCCGGAGTTGATGAGCGCCCCGGCGACGGCGCCGTGCACGGCGGCCTCCGGGTCGGCGTCGTCGAAGACCACGAAGGGCGCCTTGCCGCCCAGTTCCAGGTGGAGCCGCTTCACGGTGGCGGTGGCGATCTCCGCGACCCGCTTGCCGACCGCGGTGGAGCCGGTGAACGAGGTCATCGCCACGCCCGGGTGGCCCACCAAGTGCTCTCCCGCCGCCGGGCCGGTGCCCGTGACGACGTTGACGACCCCGTCCGGGATGCCGGCCTCGGTCGCCGCGGAGGCGAACATCAGCGAGGTCAACGGGGTCAGTTCGGCGGGCTTCAGCACGATGGTGTTGCCGGCGGCGATCGCCGGCAGGACCTTCCAGGCCGCCATCTGGAGGGGGTAGTTCCAGGGGGCGATCGAGCCGACGACGCCGATGGGCTCCCGGCGCACGTAGGAGGTGTGGTCGCCGGAGTACTCGCCCGCCGACTGGCCCTGGAGGTGACGGGCCGCGCCGGCGAAGAAGGCCGTGTTGTCGATGGTGCCGGGCACGTCGAACTCCCGGCTGAGCTTGATCGGCTTGCCGCACTGGAGGGACTCGGCTCGGGCCAACTCGTCGGCGCGTTCGGCGAGGACGGCCGAGAACCGGTGGAGCGCGTCGGAGCGCTCGCCCGGGGTGGCCCCGGCCCACTGCGGCAGTGCCCGGGCGGCGGCCCCGACCGCGGCGTCGACGTCCTCGGCGCCCGCCAGTTCGTACGTGTACACCGGGTCGCCGGTCGCCGGGTCGACGACCGTGTGGGTGCGCCCGGAGGTGCCGGCGGCGAGGCGGCCCCCGATGTACTGGGCGCCGTCGGCGAAACGGTCCTGTGCCGCGAAGCGGTGACCCGGGTGGTGCATCGGCACTCTCCTCCGCCCACTCCCCGACCGGGGGATGTGGCGTAGCTTCGGCTGGATTTGAGTGCAGATCCTGACATGGGGTCCCGACTCCAACAAGGGATTCCGTTGTTGCCTTTTGGTTACGCGACGGAATCTGTCGACCAGGTGTCGAGTTCCGGGAGGAAACCCGGGACGGAATGCCCGTGGTGCGCGGCCCGGTGACGTGCAGGGGGGAGGCCGGGGTGCGCGCGCCGGGCGCGAGAGCCGCGGCCCCCGGCGGCGCACCGGCGCGCGAGCCCTCGGCGGCCGCGCCCTCGCTCGGGTCGGGCGCCCCCGGTCAACGGGCGGCGGAAGCCCGCACGGACGGGGCGTCCGGGGTGTCCTCGGTCGCGTCGTCGGGGAACGTGCCGGGGCTGACGATGAGCACGACCAGCAGCGCGACCGCGAGGACCGTGCCGGCGGCCCCGCAGATGATTCCGGCGAGCGCCTGGCCCGGGTTCGAGGCCAGGCCCCGGTTCGCCCGGGAGCGCCCCACCCCGCCGAGGACCACGGCGAGGATGCCGACCACGATGGCCAGCGGCCAGGCGCAGAAGAGGACCAGGGCGACGATCCCGAGCACCATCGAGGCCACGCCGAGCCCGTTCTGCGGGGGCAGCGGATGGCCGCCCCACCCGGGGACCGGGTACGGAGCGCCCCCGGGCACCGGATACCCCGGATGCGGATGCCCCGGATGCGTCGGGTGGGCCCCGTGCATCGGGTGCGCGACGTGCATCGGGTGCATCGGGTACGGTGCGGGCGCTTGCGGGCCCGGGCCCTCGGGGCCCACCGGCGGCGGGGGGACCGGGCTCTTCACCGGCGAGGGCGGAGGGGCGAACGGCGAAGGGGCACCCGTCGGGAGGCCCGGGCCGGGCGCCAGCGGGAGGCCGGCCAGGGTCGGCTGGGTGTGCAGGGAGGGCGGTTGCCCGCCCGCGGGCGGGGCCCAGGGGTCGGGCACGGGGGCCTGCGGCTCCCGAGCCGCGCGCCCCTCCTCGGGCCCGTTCCCCTCCCCCGCGGCGTACCGTTCCCCGGTCATGCCGTCCCCCTTCGTCCTCGGTGGTGCCATGCTACGGCCCGCCGCACCCGCCCCCCGGTGCCGCCTACGATGGCCGCGTACCACCGATCAGCCGATCACCGCGCCCGTGGCGGCGCCCGTCCCGGGGAGAGACCCTTGACCGTTCCACACGCCTTCATCGCGGGTTTGCCGAAGGCCGAACTCCACGTCCACCACGTGGGCTCCGCCACTCCCCGGATCGTCTCCGAACTGGCCGCCCGGCACCCGGACTCCAAGGTCCCCACCGACCCCGAGGCCCTCGCGGACTACTTCTGCTTCACCGACTTCGCGCACTTCATCGACATCTACCTCTCCGTCGTGGACCTGATCCGCACCCCCGAGGACGTCCGGCTCCTCACCTACGAGGTGGCCCGCGACCTCCAGCGGCAGAACGTCCGGTACGCCGAGCTCACCGTCACCCCGTACTCCTCGGTGCGGCGCGGCATCGACGAGCGCGGCTTCATGGCGGCGATCGAGGACGCCCGCAAGGCCGCCGAGACCGAGTTCGGCGTGGTGCTGCGCTGGTGCTTCGACATCCCGGGGGAGGCCGGGCTGGAGTCCGCCGCGGAGACCCTCCGCCTCGCCGTCACCGACGGGCTGCGGCCGGAGGGCCTGGTGTCGTTCGGGCTCGGCGGGCCCGAGATCGGCGTGCCGCGGCCCCAGTTCAAGCCGTACTTCGACCGGGCCATCGCGGCCGGTCTGCGCTCGGTGCCGCACGCTGGGGAGACCACCGGCCCCGACACCATCTGGGACGCGCTGCGCGAGCTGCGCGCCGAGCGGATCGGACACGGCACCAGCGCGGTGCGGGACCCGCGGCTCCTCGCGCACCTCGCCGAGCACCGGATCCCGCTGGAGGTGTGCCCGACCTCGAACGTCGCCACCCGGGCGGTGCCCCGTCTGGAGGAGCACCCCCTGGCGGCCATGGTGGAGGCCGGGGTCCTCGTCACGATCAACTCCGACGACCCCCCGATGTTCGGTACCAACCTGAACGGCGAGTACGCGGTGGCCGCCCGGCTGCTGGGACTCGACGAGCAGGGCATCGCCGAGCTCGCCAAGAACGCCGTCGAGGCGTCGTTCCTCGACCCCGCGGGCAAGAGCCTGCTGGCCGCGGAGATCGACGCCTACACCGCGCAGTGGCTGACGCCCTGACGGTGGCCGCCGGAGCGGACCGGGGGCCGGTGGGCGGCCGTGAGCACCGCGGTGCGTCAGGCCGTACCCGCCCCGGCCGCCGTCCGTCAGGGGAAACCCGGAGCTGACCCCCCGTCACCTCGCGTCCGCCCCCTATGCGAACCGGGGGCGGACTCCTCCACCACGAGGACGCGCACCGCACCGTCGTCCGGAGAGCATGGCCACGGCTGCGTCGGACCGTCTCCGGAGGACACCGTGAACCGTAGGAACCACCTCGCGTCGCTGGTCGGCATCGCCCTGTCCGCGGGACCGCTGGCACTGCCCTGCGCCGCCGCCCCGGCCCGTGGTGGACCGGCGGGCGGGGACGGGCCGGACCGCACGGCGCTGCGGGCGGCCGTCGCGGGGCTGCCCGCGGCCCACGCGACGTCCGCCGCGGTGCGGATGGGCGGGGACGCGGTGTGGCACGGCTCGTCCGGCGTCCGGGACCTGGCGACCGGCCGGCCCGCCCTGTCCGGCGGCCGGTTCCGCGCGGGGTCCACGACGAAGGTCGTCACCAGCGCACTGGTGCTCCGGCTCGTCGCCGACGGGCGCATCGACCTCGACGCGCCCGTCCAGGAGTACCTGCCGGGACTGTTGTCCCCGAGGTTCAGGCCGGTGGCCGTCCGGCACCTACTCACCTACACCAGCGGCATCCGGTCCGCGGGCGGCAAACCCTGGGCGCAGGAGTACGCGCAACGGCTGCACACCGTCGACTACCGCGAGCACGTGGCCGCCGGCATCGCCCTGGGGCCCGCGCACGAACCGGGGTACGCACAGCGGTACTCCAACATCCACTACACGATCCTCGGCATGCTCGTCGAGGAGGTCACGGGCCGGCCGTACGCCCGGGAAGCGGAGCGACTGGTCCTCCGCCCGCTGGGCATGCGGCACACCTCCTTCCCCGGCACCGACCCGGAGGTCCCCGGTCCGCACAACCGTGGTTACCAGGTGGTGCGGGGAGCGAACGGAGCCGTCGAGCACGTCGACGTGACCCGGTGGAACCAGTACGACCGGTTCGCCGCCGGCGACATGATCTCCACGACCGCCGACCTGGAACGACTGGTCCGCGGGCTGGTGCGGGGCGAGGTGGTCCCCAGGCCCCAGGTGCGGGAGATGTTCACCGTCCCGGAGGTGGGCGATCCCGCGGGCGCCACGATGAGCGCGGGCCTCCAGCGGTACGTGAGCCCCACCACCGGGCGGGTGGTGTGGGTGAAGACGGGGAGCCGGTACGGCTACCACTGCGCGCTCGCGGTGGGCGAGGACCACCGCCGCTCCCTGGCGTACGCGGTCACCAGCACCGACGCCAAGGGCCCGGGGATGGACCGGGTGGGCGAGGCGGTCCTCAAGGCGACCTTCGGCCTGTGACGCCGGGGGGCATCCGGTCCGGGACGCCGGGGACTGCGAAGGGCGGCGGGAACGCCGGAGGGGCGGCGCCGGCCCGTTCCCGGACCGCGCCGCCCCTCCCGCGCCACGGGGTGTGGTGACGCGCTCAGCCCTCCAGCGAGGTCATCACGTGCTTGATGCGGGTGTAGTCCTCGAAGCCGTAGGCGGAGAGGTCCTTGCCGTAGCCGGACTTCTTGAAGCCTCCGTGCGGCATCTCGGCGACCAGCGGGATGTGGGTGTTGATCCACACGCAGCCGAAGTCGAGGGCCTTGGACATCCGCATGGCGCGGGCGTGGTCCTTGGTCCACACGGAGGAGGCGAGGGCGTACTCCACCCCGTTGGCGTAGGCGATCGCCTGGGCCTCGTCGGTGAAGGACTGGACGGTGATGACGGGGCCGAAGACCTCGTTCTGGATGATCTCGTCGTCCTGCTTGAGGCCGGAGACCACGGTGGGCGCGTAGAAGTAGCCCTGGTCGCCGACCCGTTCGCCGCCCGCCTCGACCTTGGCGTGGGCGGGCAGCCGCTCGATGAACCCGGCGACCTGCTTCAGCTGGTTGGGGTTGTTCAGCGGGCCGTACAGCACGTCCTCGTCGTCCGGCTGGCCGGTCTTGATCGCCGCCGCGGCCTTGGCCAGTTCGGTGACGAACTCGTCGTGGATGGACTCGTGGACCAGGACCCGGGTGGCGGCCGTGCAGTCCTGGCCGGCGTTGAAGTAGCCGGCGGTGGAGATGCCCTCGACGGCGCTGGCGATGTCGGTGTCCTCGAAGACCACGACGGGCGCCTTGCCGCCCAGCTCCAGGTGGACGCGCTTGAGGTCCTTCGAGGCGGACTCGGCGACGGACATGCCGGCGCGCACCGAGCCGGTGATCGACGCCATGGCCGGGGTCGGGTGCTCGACCATGGCCCGGCCGGTGTCCCGGTCGCCGCAGACGACGTTGAACACGCCCTTGGGCACGATCGAGCCGATGATCTCGGCGAGCAGCACGGTCGACGCGGGGGTGGTGTCGGACGGCTTGAGCACCACCGTGTTGCCCGCGGCGAGCGCCGGCGCGAACTTCCACACGGCCATCATCATCGGGTAGTTCCAGGGGGCGACCTGGGCGCAGACGCCGATGGGCTCGCGGCGGATGATGGAGGTCAGGCCCTCCATGTACTCGCCGGCGGAACGGCCTTCGAGCATCCGGGCCGCACCGGCGAAGAACCGGATCTGGTCGACCATCGGCGGGATCTCCTCGGTGCGCGTGAGGCCGATCGGCTTGCCGGTGTTCTCCACCTCGGCGGCGATCAGTTCCTCGGCGCGCTCCTCGATCGCGTCGGCGATCTTGAGGATGGCCCGCTGGCGCTCGCCGGGCGTGAGGTCGCGCCAGGCGGGGAAGGCCGCCGCGGCGGCGGCCATCGCGGCGTCCACGTCCGCCTGCCCGGACAGCGGGGCGGTCGCGTACGTCTCGCCGGTGGCGGGGTTGACCACGTCGGTGGTGCGTCCGTCGGCGGCGTCCCGGAACGCTCCGTCGATGTAGTTGCGCAGACGACGCAGTTCGGTGCTCACTGCCAGGCCCTCCAGTCAGGTGCTCACATGTCCGGTGGGTGAGACGCCCACCTATGTCCGATGCTAACCGGTGACTATCGCTTTCCACATGCCTACCGGCCATTGGCTACGAAATCCGTGAGACGAAAAGCCGTTCGCAACGAATTTCATCGATTCAGCCTTGCGGAACCGACGAGACCCATGCACAGTGGGGGCGTGGCCAGTCGTAGCGCAGATCCCAGGGACCCCCGGAGCGGAAACGGTTCTCCCGCTCTGGACGCCGTCTCCCTCGCCATCATCGAACAGCTCCAGCAGGACGGCCGCAGGCCGTACGCCGCGATCGGCAAGGCCGTGGGCCTGTCGGAGGCGGCCGTGCGCCAGCGGGTGCAGAAGCTGCTCGACCAGGGCGTGATGCAGATCGTCGCCGTCACGGACCCGCTCACCGTGGGCTTCCGCAGGCAGGCGATGGTGGGCATCACCGTGGAGGGCGACCTGGACCCGGTGGCGGATGCGCTCGGCGAGATGCCCGAGGTCGAGTACGTGGTGATGACCGCGGGCTCGTTCGACCTCCTGGTGGAGGTCGTCTGCGAGGACGACGACCACCTGCTCGAAGTGATCAACAAACGCATCCGGGCCCTTCCCGCGGTGCGCTCCACCGAAAGCTTCGTCTATCTGAAGCTCAAGAAGCAGACATACATGTGGGGAACCCGATAACCGTGAGCAAGGACCTCAGCCGAACCGCGTACGACCACCTCTGGATGCACTTCACGCGCATGTCGTCGTACGAGAACGCGCCCGTTCCCACCATCGTGCGGGGCGAGGGCACCTACATCTACGACGACAAGGGCAAGCGCTACCTGGACGGTCTCGCGGGTCTGTTCGTCGTCCAGGCCGGCCACGGCCGCACCGAACTGGCGGAGACCGCCTTCAAGCAGGCCCGCGAGCTGGCCTTCTTCCCCGTGTGGTCCTACGCCCACCCCGCGGCCGTCGAGCTGGCGGAGCGCATCGCCCACCACGCCCCCGGCGACCTCAACAAGGTCTTCTTCACCACCGGCGGCGGCGAGGCCGTCGAGACCGCCTGGAAGCTCGCCAAGCAGTACTTCAAGCTCCAGGGCAAGCCCACCAAGCACAAGGTCATCTCCCGTGCGGTCGCCTACCACGGCACCCCGCAGGGCGCCCTGTCCATCACCGGCCTGCCCGCCCTGAAGGCCCCCTTCGAGCCGCTGGTGCCCGGCGCCCACAAGGTGCCGAACACCAACATCTACCGGGCGCCCTCGTTCCTCGACGACGGCTCGGGGGTCGACCCCGAGGCCTTCGGCCGCTGGGCCGCCGACCAGATCGAGCAGCAGATCCTCTTCGAGGGGCCCGAGACCGTGGCCGCGGTCTTCCTGGAACCGGTCCAGAACGCGGGCGGCTGCTTCCCGCCGCCGCCCGGCTACTTCCAGCGGGTGCGCGAGATCTGCGACCAGTACGACGTGCTGCTCGTCTCGGACGAGGTCATCTGCGCCTTCGGCCGACTGGGCACGATGTTCGGCTGCGAGAAGTTCGGCTACGTCCCGGACATGATCACCTGCGCCAAGGGGATGACCTCGGGCTACTCCCCGATCGGCGCCTGCATCGTCTCCGACCGGATCGCCGAGCCGTTCTACAAGGGCGACAACACCTTCCTGCACGGCTACACCTTCGGCGGGCACCCGGTCTCCGCCGCCGTCGCCCTCGCCAACCTCGACCTGTTCGAGCGGGAGAAGCTCAACCAGCACGTCCTCGACAACGAGAGCGCGTTCCTCGCCACCCTCCAGAAGCTCAACGACCTGCCGATCGTCGGCGACGTCCGCGGCAACGGCTACTTCTACGGCATCGAACTCGTCAAGGACAAGGCCACCAAGGAGTCCTTCGACGACGAGGAGTCCGAGCGCATCCTGTACGGCCACGTCTCCAAGAAGCTCTTCGAGAACGGCCTGTACTGCCGCGCCGACGACCGCGGTGACCCGGTCATCCAGCTCTCGCCGCCGCTCACCTCCGACCAGTCCACCTTCGACGAGATGGAGCAGATCATCCGCGGTGTCCTCCAGGAGGCGTGGACCCTGCTGTAGGCGCGGCCCCCGCATCCGGTTACTCGTTTCACCATCCCGCCATCGGCGCACTCCTCCGATGAGCTGCACGTCATACGGCCCGGGTGCCCCCTTCCGAGTGAGAAGGGGGCACCCGGGCCGCGTGCTGGACGGAGAGCGGCGGCGGCCCCGCCTACGGTGCCCAGTGACCGATCGGCCCCGGCTTCGTTCCCTCGTACGGGGGAACGGAACCGAACTGAACCGAGGTGCACACCATGGCGGCCCTGTCCTCCCCGTCACCCCCGTCGCCCCCCTCGGGCTCGTCCGCCCCACCGGACAACGACGTGCTCTGGGCCCGCTCGCTCGGCTACGCCCACGACGGCTCGCCCGCCCTCACCGGCGTCTCCCTCGGGGTGCGCGAGGGGGAGGTGCTCGCCGTCACCGGGCTCCGCGGCAGCGGCAAGACCACCCTGCTGCGCCTGCTCTCCGGCCAGGTGCTCCCCGAGCAGGGCGGCGAGGTGTGGTTCAACAGCACCCCCGTGCACACCATGAGCGCCCTCGCCCGGGAGCGGCTGCGCCGCGACCGGTTCGGCTGGATCGACCCGCGCCCCGGCCTCGTCCCCGAACTGAACGCCTGGGAGAACACCGCCCTGCCGCTGTTGCTGGCCAAGGTCCCCCGGCGGGCGGCGAAGGCCGCCGCCCTGGAGTGGCTGGCCCGGCTGGACATCGCCGACCTCGCCCGCAAACGGCCGCACGCCCTGCACCGGGCCCAACGCCAGCGGGTGGCGTTCGCCCGGGCACTGATCGGCGAACCGTCCGTGGTGTTCGCGGACGAGCCGACCGCGCCCCTGCACCGCGCCGACCGCGCGCACGTCCTGCGCACCCTGACCGCCGCCGCCCGCTCGCACGGCATCACCGTCGTCCTCGCCACCCACGATCCGGACACCGCGGCCCTCGCCGACCGGTCCGTGCTGCTGGTCGACGGACGGCTGTCCCGGAGCGCCCGCACGGCGCCCGACAGCACGGAAGGTCGGGCCGCGTGCTCGCTCTCCGTCTAGCCCGGGGCGCCCGGCCCGCGGTCTGGGCCCGCCGACTCCTGGTCACCGCCGCGGCCACCGGCACCGGGCTCCTGCTGCTGTGCACCTTCGGCTACGCACTGGGGCACCCCGCCGCCGCCCTCGGCTCCTCGCTCCGGCTGGCCTGGTGCGCCGCGCCGCTCGCCGCCACCGTGTACCTGGCGGTGGCGGTGGCCCGCACCGATCCGGCGACCCGCCCGCGCGCCGGACTGGACGCCGTGGGGCTCGGCCCGGGCCGTCGTGCGGCGCTCGCCGCGGTGTCCACCGCCGCGGCCACCACCACGGGCTCGCTCCTCGCCCTGCTCCTCTTCCTGTACCTGCGCGGGGACCTCGACCTCCTCCCGTTCGCCGGCGCCGCCGCCGGGTTGCTCGCCGCCGGCTGGGACCTCCCCCTCGCCGGGACGCTGACCCTGCTCGCCCTGGTGCCCGCCGCCGCCTCCAGCACGGCCGCGCTGCTGCTGCGCCCGGCCAGCTACGCGGGCGCCCCGAACGAGGGCGATGACGACGACGGCACCGAGGGCGCCGCACCCGACGCCGGGTCCCCCGGCGACCTGCCCTGGGGTGTGGCCCTGCTCGCGGCGGGCCTGGCCGTCGAGGCGTACGCCGGCGGATCGGCGCCCTCCCCCGGGCTGCGACTGCCCGGCGGGCTGGTCGGCGGCTCGCTGAGCGTGCTGGTGGGCTGGGCGCTCACCGCGGTGGGGCTGGCGCTGGCCGGCCCCGGTCTGGTCCACCTCTGCGGGCGGGCCCTCCAGTCGCTGCGCCCGGGCGCCGTACGGCTGCTGGCGGGGCGGGTGCTGCAACGGGAGGCGCAGCGCGTGGGCCGTCCGCTCGGGGTGGTGTGCGCGGTCGTCGCCGGCGCTTTCGCCGCGGCGACCCTGTACACCGGGTCGGAGCCCGACACCGGTCCGTTGAGCGCCCTCGGCGCGGGGCTGGTGGTGGGGTGCACCCTGGCCGCGCTCGCCCTCGCCGCGGTCGAGGCCCGGCAGGACCGGGCGCTGGTGACCGCGGCCCTGCTGCGG
The DNA here is from genome assembly GCF_040296045.1 of Streptomyces sp. NPDC002490. Taxonomy (NCBI): domain Bacteria; kingdom Bacillati; phylum Actinomycetota; class Actinomycetes; order Kitasatosporales; family Streptomycetaceae; genus Streptomyces; species Streptomyces sp. NPDC002490. The sequence goes on from NZ_JBEOWM010000037.1 coordinate 57,545, forward strand.
CAGGGGGCTCCGGTGGCGGCCCTGCGCACGGCCGCCGCGCTGCGCGCCGCCGCCCTGTGCGCCCTGTTCGCGCCGTTGACCTGGGTCATCGCGGAACTCGCCGCGGCTCCCCTGGCCCGCTGACGGACGGGCGGCCGGCCCGTCCCGGCGGGGGCGCCCGTAGAAGGGCACCGGCGCGCGGCTCGTACGCGGGTGGTGGACGGTTCCCCACGCGCCGGCGCGAAGAAGTTCGCCACGGAGCGATGAGTTCTCCCTGCCGTCTCCGTCTACCCCTTGAACGGCTCGCAAGACTCCCGCACAGGGCGCACACGACCACAAAAGCGCCCCTCGGGGCACAGGAAAGGGACACCATGTACCAGCAGATGATCTTCCCCAACCTTCCGGTCAAGGACCTGGAGGCGTCGAAGACCTTCTACACCGGCCTCGGCTACTCGCTGAACCCCACGTTCTCCGACGAGCACACGGCCTGCGTGGTCATCAGCGACGCCATCGTGCTGATGCTCCTGGACCACGAGCGGTACGCCCAGTTCACCAAGAAGGAGATCGCCGACGCCCACCGGACCAGCCAGGCCCTGCTGGGCCTGAGCGCCGAGAGCCGCGCCGACGTCGACCGGCTCGTCGACACCGCGCTCTCCCTCGGCGGCACCCCGGCCGGCGAACCCCAGGACTACGGGACCATGTACGGCCGCTCCTTCGACGACCCGGACGGCCACACCTGGGAGGTCATCTGGATGGACCCCGCCGCCGTCACGGGCTGACGCCCGGGGCGGGCCGCGGTCAGCCCAGGACGACGGTCTCCGCCGGGTCGAACTCCACCCCGACCCGGCGGCCGGGCTCCGGCGCGTCCCGCACCCCGCACACCGCCTCCAACGGGGGCGCGTCCGCCGGCCTCAGCCGCAGCACCACGTGGGTGCCGCGGAAACTACGGGCGGCCACCTCGCAGTCCAGCCCGGTCCCGGGAGCGACCAGCCGCACCCCGGCGGGGCGGACCAGGACCGTCCGCCGACCCTGCGCGGCGCCCGCCGCCACCGGCACCCGGCCCCAGGGGGTGTCCGCGACGGTGCCGGACACCGTCCCCTCGACGAGGTTGCCGAACCCGAGGAACCGGGCCACGAACGCGTCCGCCGGACGCTGCCACACCTCGGACGGCGTGCCGGTCTGGGCCACCCGGCCGTCCCGCATCACCACCACCCGGTCGGCGAGGGCGAACGCCTCCCCCTGGTCGTGGGTCACCGCGAGCACCGTGGTGCCCAGGGCGGCGAACAGTTCCCGGAGCTCCTCCACCAGGCGTTCGCGCAGGGTGCGGTCGAGCTGGCCCAAGGGCTCGTCGAGCAGGAGGAGTCGGGGGCTCGGGGCGAGGGCCCGGGCCAGGGCCACCCGCTGCTGCTCACCGCCCGACAGCGAGGCGACCGCCCGGCGCTCGGCCCCGGGCAGCCCCACCAGGGAGAGCAGTTCCGCCACCCGGGACCGCTGTGCGTCGCGGCCGACGCCGTGCATGCGCAGCCCGAAGGCCACGTTGCCGCCGACGTCGCGGTGGGCGAAGAGTTGGTGGTCCTGGAACATCAGGCCCACCCCGCGCTGGTGAGCGGGGGTGCCGGTGCGGTCCCGGCCGCCGAACAGCACCCGCCCGGCGTGCAGCTCCTGGAGCCCGGCGACCGCCCGCAGCAGGGTGGACTTGCCGCTGCCGCTGGGGCCGAGGACGCAGACGATCTCGCGCTCGGCGACGTCGAGGGAGACCGCGTCCAGTGCGGTCCGCGCGCCGAAGCGCACACCGGCCCCGTCCAGTCGCAGGGCGGCCGGGTCCGCGTGCGGTCCGGGGGACGGCGTGGCCTTCGTCATCAGAACTCCCCCGCAGAAGAGGTCCGCAGGCGTTCCAGGAGCAGCAGCGACACGGCACACACCACCATCAGCAGGGTCGAGAGGGCCATGGCCTGGCCGTAGTTGAGTTCACCGGCGCGGCCCAGCAGTCGGGCCACGGCCACCGGCAGGGTCGGTTCGTCGGGGCGGGCGATGAAGACGGTGGCCCCGAACTCGCCCAGCGAGACGGCGAAGGCGAAGCCGGCGGCGATCAGCAGGGCGCGGCGCACCAGCGGCAGGTCCACCTCGCGCCAGGCGCGCAGCGGGGAGGCGCCGAGGACGGCCGCGGCCTCCCGCAGCCGTTCGTCGACGGAGCGCAGCACGGGCAGCATGGTGCGCACCACGAACGGCACCCCGACCAGCGCCTGCGCCAGCGGCACCAGCCACCAGGAGGCCCGCAGGTCGAGCGGCGGCTCGTCGAGGGTGATCAGGAAGCCGAAGCCGACGGTGACCGCGGACACGCCCAGCGGCAGCATCAGCAGGGCGTCGAAGCCGCGCACCAGGCGGCCCGCCCGGCGGGTCAGCGCCGCGGCGGCGAGCCCTCCGACGACCAGGGCGATGCCGGTGGCGGCGAGCGCGTACAGCAGCGAGTTGCCGATGGCGTTGATCGGCGGCACCAGGAAGGTGCCGCCCTCCGCCGAGGTGAGCGCCCGGTAGTAGGCGAGGGTGAAGGCGCCCTCGGAGTCCTGGAAGGAGCGGGCCACCAGCACCCCCAGCGGGAGCACCACCAGCACGGCGACCGTGGCGAGCACCCCGGCGAGCAGGGCCCGTTGGCCGGCGCCCCGCGGGCGGCGGGCGGTGGTGGCCGGGTCGACCAGTTGGAGCCCGCTCTCCCGACGGCGCACCGTCCAGGCGTGCACCGCGAGGACCAGTCCGACCGCGACGAACTGCACCAGGGTGAGCACGGCGGCGGCCGGGAGGTCGAAGAGCTGGGAGGTCTGTCGGTAGACCTCCACCTCCAGGGTGGCGTACCCGGGGCCGCCGAGGATCTGGACGACCCCGAAGGAGGTGAAGGTGAACAGGAAGACCATCAGGGCCGCGCCCGCGACCGCGGGGCGCAGCGCCGGCAGGGTGACGGTGCGCCAGGCCGTGAAGCGGGAGGCGCCGAGCACCCGGGCGGCCTCCTCCTGTCGGGGGTCGAGCTGGGCCCAGAGCCCGCCGACGGTGCGCACCACCACCGCGTAGTTGAAGAAGACGTGCGCCAGCAGGATCGCCCAGATGGTGGTGTCGAGCCGCAGTCCGACCGTGCGCTCCAGCAATCCGTCGCGTCCCAGCAGGGCCAGGAACGCCGAGCCGGCGACCACGGTGGGCAGGACGAAGGGCACGGTGACCACGGCCCGCAGCACCTGCTTGCCGGGGAAGTCGAGCCGGGCGAAGACGTAGGCGCCGGGCAGCGCGATCAGCAGGGTCAGCACCGTGGAGGCGAACGCCTGCCAGCCGGTGAACCACAGCACCTCGCGGATCTCCGGCCGGCCCAGCACCTCCCCGATGCCGCCGAGGTGCCAGGTGCCGTCCGGGCGCAGGCCCCGGGTCACGATCGCGGTCACCGGGTAGGCGAAGAACAGGGCGAAGAACCCGACCGGGACGGCCATCAGCGCGCACCGGACCGCCGCGGCCCGCCGGTCCGGGCGGGGCCGGGCGGCGGACGGGCCGGTGCCCCCGGGCAGGGGGGCACCGGGCACGGCGCCGTCGAGCGGGGCGCCGGGGGCCGGCTCGGTCACGGTGCTCACTTCACCACGAGCGAGGTCCACTGCTTGACCCACTGGTCACGGTTGTCGGCGATGCGCTCGGGGTCCATGGTGTGCGGCGAGGGGACCTCCACCGCGTACCGGGCGAAGTCCTCGGGGGCCTTGGCGTCCTTGTGCACGGGGTCGACGAACATGTTCAGCGGCATGTCCTCCTGGAAGGTGCGCTCGCTGAGGAAGTCCAGCAGGGCCTTGCCGCCCTCGGGGTTCTCGGCATTGGTGAGCAGCCCCGCGTACTCGGCCTGCTGGAAGCAGGTGCCGGTGGAGACGCCGGTGGGGGCCTCGGCGGGCTGCGGCTCGGAGTAGATGGCCTCGGCCGGCGGGGAGGAGGCGTAGGAGACCACGAGCGGGCGGTCCCCGCCGGCCTTCTTGCCGCCGGCGGAGCCGGAGAACTCCTCGTTGTACGCCTGGTCCCAGCCGTCGACGACCTTGACGCCGTTGTCCTTCAGCTTCTTCCAGTAGTCGGGCCACCGGTCGCCGCCCTGCTGGGCGACGGTGCCCATCAGGAAGCCGAGCCCCGGCGAGGAGGTGGCCGGGTTCTCCACCACCAGGAGGTCCTCGTAGGCGGGTTCGACCAGGTCGTCGAAGGTCTGCGGCGGGTCGATGCCCTTCTCCGCGAAGTACTTCTTGTCGTAGTTGACGCAGACCTCGCCGGTGTCCACGAGGGTGACCCGGTCCTGCTTGTCGAGCAGCGGGCGCTTGGCGAGGAGCACGCTGTCCGCGCCGCTGGCCTCGTACGCCTCGAAGAGGTCGTTGTCCAGGCCGCGCGAGAGCAGGGTGTTGTCAATGCCGAAGAAGACGTCGCCCTGCGGGTTGCCCTTGGTGAGGATCGCCTTGTTGACGGCGACGCCCGCGTCGCCGTCCTCCAGGACCTTCACCCGGTACCCGGACTCCTTCTCGAACTCCTCCCAGACCTCCTTGGAGACGGCGAAGGAGCTGTGGCTGACCAGGGTGACCGTCTTCGCACCGCCGCCGTGGGCGTCGTCGGTGCCGCTCTCGGCACAGGCGGTGAGGGTGACGAGCCCCAGTCCGGCCGCGAGGGCGGCGGCGGTGGCCTTCTTGGTGGTGCTCACGTGATGTTCCTCCTGGAGCGGGACCAGGAAGAGACGCGGCCCCGCCCGCCGCCCCGGGGCGGGGCGCGGGCAGGGCGCAACAGCTTGAGTGGTGACCGAACTTCCTACCCGGAATGACCCGGGCGAGGTTCAGAGGGTCTGCGGCCCACCGGTGGAACCGGCTGCCGCACTCTCAGCGCTGTGGCGCTCCCCTGTCGGAAAATGCAGTTGTCGTCGTGAACGGGGTGTACGGACCCGACGGGACCACGCACGAACCGGACCGCGGTTGGCGCGAACGGCTCGCCCGTACGGTCCGCTATGCGGGCGTACGGGACAAGACTACCGCTCTAACGTTCGGATGCGGCCAGCTGCCCGCAGGCACCGTCGATCTCCTGGCCCCGGGTGTCCCGGACGGTGACCGGCACGCCGTGGGCGGCGATCGCCTCCACGAACGCCTTCTCGTCCTCGGGGCGGGAGGCCGTCCACTTCGAACCGGGCGTCGGGTTCAGCGGGATCAGGTTGACGTGCACCCGCTTGCCCTTGAGCAGTCGACCGAGCCGGTCGCCGCGCCACGCCTGGTCGTTGATGTCCCTGATCAGGGCGTACTCGATGGAGACGCGACGACCGGACTTCTCGGCGTACTCCCAGCCCGCGTCGAGGACCTCGCGGACCTTCCACCGGGTGTTGACCGGCACCAGGGTGTCCCGCAGCTCGTCGTCGGGGGCGTGCAGGGAGATCGCGAGGCGGCACTTGAAGCCCTCGTCGGCGAACCGGTGGATCGCCGGGACCAGGCCGACCGTGGAGACGGTGATCCCGCGCTGGGAGAGCCCGAGTCCGTCCGGCTCCGGGTCGGTCAGCCGGCGGATCGCGCCGACGACCCGGTTGTAGTTGGCCAGCGGTTCGCCCATGCCCATGAAGACGATGTTGGACAGCCGGGCGGGCCCGCCCGGGATCTCCCCGTCGCGCAGCGCGCGCACCCCGTCCACGATCTGGTGCACGATCTCGGCGGTCGACAGGTTGCGGTCCAGCCCGGCCTGGCCGGTGGCGCAGAACGGGCAGTTCATCCCGCACCCGGCCTGGGAGCTGATGCACATGGTGACCCGGTCCGGGTACCGCATCAGCACCGACTCGACCAGGGTCCCGTCGAACAGGCGCCACAGGGTCTTGCGGGTGGTGTCGTCGTCGCAGCTGATGTGGCGCACCACGGACATCAGCTCCGGCAGCAGCGCGTCCCGGAGGCGGTCGCGCGCGCCGCTGGGGATGTCCGTCCACTGGGCGGGGTCGTGCGCGTACCGCGCGAAGTAGTGCTGCGAGAGCTGCTTGGCGCGGAACGGCTTCTCGCCGATGGCGGCGACGGCTTCCTTGCGCTCGGTGGGCGAGAGGTCGGCGAGGTGCCGCGGGGGCCGCTTGGCTCCGCGGGGCGCGACGAAAGTGAGTTCTCCGGGCTTGGGCATGGTGCATCCAGTGTCGCAGACCGGCGGGGGTGGCCCGGGGCGCAGTCGTGACGGCCTCCCACGCCCCGCCCGCGAGCCCCGCTGCGCCCCGCCGGATCCGGCCGCAAAGGCCCGGGAACCGGACGATCGGGGCCTTCCTCCCCCGCACCCCGCGGGGCACGGGCCAGGATGTGTCCGTCTCACTTCGTCCGCAGCGCTCGCGAGAGGAACGGGAGAGGACCGTGGGCTATCAGGTCAGATGCGGATCGACACGGACCACGACGGGAAGACCCTGTGGGAACCCCGCGATGGTCGGCTACTCCCGGTGCCAGTTGCACCGCGGGGACTGGACGCCGCGACAACGGCGGAAGACCAAGAAGCGCTGAACCCGGCTCGTGCCGCGGTGGCACGGGAACACGAACGACGAAGGCCCGCCGTCCGGAGCTTGGGTTCAAGGGGTCGTCGCAACACCACTTGGTTTCAGGTGGTGAGTAGATCATGTAGACGCTCGGCTGGGGTATCCCAGCCGAGCGTCTTG
>NZ_JBEOWM010000038.1:0-62964 GCF_040296045.1 Streptomyces sp. NPDC002490
CGGGTGGGGGGGGGGGGGGGGGGGGGGGGGCCCGGGGGGGGGGGGGGCCCCCCGGGGGGGGGGGGGGGGGGGGGGGGGGGGGGGGGGGGGGGGGGGGGGGGGGGGGGGGGGGGGGGGCCCCCGGGGCCGGGGCGGCCGGGGGCGCGTCGGGTATGGAGGGGCGCTCCCGGCCGCATCTCATGCAGAAACTCCCCTCGTCCGGGCCGGGGGTTCCGCAGTACGGGCAGTAGGACGCCATGGGCACGCTCCGAGTCCGGGGCCGGTCGGTGATCCCCCTGCTACGGGCGCGATCACGCAGTGAACGGACACATCTTCGATGCAGTCGGTTCCCGTCATCCAGACGTCCGGGCAAGGAAGTTCACCTACCGGTCGATCCGCACGGACACGCGGGCGTGCCCGCCGGCGCGCGGTGCCCCTGCCCACCTGGCGCGCGCCCGAGCGCGCGCCGGCGTTGTCAGTCCTGCTTGAAGCCCCGGTGCAGGGACACGATCCCGCCCGACAGGTTCCGCCAGGCGACCCTCGACCAGCCCGCCTCGACCAGCATCCCGGCCAACTCCGGCTGGTCCGGCCAGTCCCGGATGGACTCGGCGAGGTAGGCGTACGCCTCCGGGTTGGAGGAGACCGCTCGGGCCACCGGCGGCAGTGCGCGCATCAGGTACTCGGTGTAGACGGTGCGGAAGGGCGCCCAGGTGGGGTGGGAGAACTCGGCGATGACCACCCGCCCGCCGGGGCGGGTGACGCGCAGCAGTTCGCGCAGGGCCCGTTCGGTGCCCTGGACGTTGCGCAGCCCGAAGGAGATCGTCACCGCGTCGAAGGCGTCGTCACGGAAGGGCAGTCGGGTCGCGTCGCCGGCGGTGAACGACAGCCAGGGGTGGCGCCGCTTGCCCACCCGGAGCATGCCGAGGGAGAAGTCGCAGGGCACGACGTAGGCGCCGGCGCGGACGAACGGGAGGGAGGAGGTGGCGGTGCCGGCGGCGAGGTCCAGGACCTTCTGCCCCGGCCGTGCGTCCACCGCCCGGGTGACCTCCCGGCGCCAGATCCGGTCCTGCCCGAGGGACAGCACGTCGTTGGTGAGGTCGTAGCGTTCCGCGACGTCGTCGAACATCGAGGCGACTTCGTGCGGCTGCTTGTCCAGGGATGCGCGGGTCACGCCCCCATTGTGGCAGGGTCGCCGCGGGCGCTCCGGGGCAGGGGCGCGCCCCGCGCGGGTTCAGCGCCTGCGGTGGACGATGCGCCCCGCGCACACCGTGACGAGGCACTCCGCCCCGCCGCCGGGGGCGTCGCCGAAGGCCGTGAGGTCGGCGCGGCCCCCCTCGACGAGGACGGCGGTGCCGGCCGCGTGGTCCGGGGCGACGGCGTGCACCAGCACCCCGGCGCGTGCGGCGGCGGACCGGAGCGCCGGATCGGTGACCCGGGCGGCCAGTACGCCGGTGGCGCCGGTGGTGAGGACCGCGTGCACCCGCTCGCGGGGCGAGGGCGCCGGCGGGAGTGCGCCGGTGTGCGTCCGGCCCGGGCCGAGCACCCCCGGCCAGGAGCGCACCCGGGCCCCGGGGAACCGTTCCCGCAGGGCCTCCAGCGGGCCGACCGCGGCGATCCGGTCCCCGCGCACGGCGACCGCGCCGTCCGGCAGTGCCGGACCGGGGCCGTGCCAGGCGAGGACCAGCTCCCGACCGGTGTGCAGGGTCAACACGGGCGGCTCAGTTGGTGCTGAGGAGCTTCAGCTCGGGGTGCGCGGTGCCCCCGGCGATGGCGGTGGAGGAGATGTGCGACTGCACCCGCTCGTCCACCGGGTCCTGGGCCGGGTCCTCGTGCACGGCCAGGTGCTCGTAGGTGGTGGAGCGCTGGGCGGGGACCCGGCCGGCCTTGCGGATGAGGTCGATGATCTCCAGCCGGTTGGAGCGGTGCTTGGCCCCGGCGGAGGAGACCACGTTCTCCTCCAGCATGATCGAGCCGAGGTCGTCCGCCCCGTAGTGCAGGGAGAGTTGGCCGACCTCCTTGCCGGTGGTCAGCCAGGAACCCTGGATGTGCGCGACGTTGTCGAAGAACAGCCGGGCCACCGCGATCATGCGCAGGTACTCGAAGAGGGTGGCCTGGGTGCGGCCCTTCAGGTGGTTGTTCTCCGGCTGGTACGTGTACGGGATGAAGGCCCGGAAGCCCCCGGTGCGGTCCTGCACGTCCCGGATCATCCGCAGGTGCTCGATGCGCTCGGCGTTGGTCTCGCCGGTGCCCATCAGCATCGTGGAGGTGGACTCCACGCCCAGGCCGTGCGCGGTCTCCATGATCTCCAGCCAGCGCTCGCCGCTCTCCTTCAGCGGGGCGATCGCCTTGCGCGGGCGGGCGGGCAGCAGCTCCGCCCCGGCCCCGGCGAAGGAGTCGAGCCCCGCCGCGTGGATGCGGGTGATGGCCTCCTCCACGGAGACCCCGGAGATCCGCGCCATGTGCTCCACCTCGGAGGCGCCGAGGGAGTGGATCACGAGCTGCGGGAAGTCCTTCTTGATGGCGGCGAAGTGCTTCTCGTAGTACTCGACGCCGTAGTCGGGGTGGTGACCGCCCTGGAACATGATCTGGGTGCCGCCGAGCTCGACCGTCTCCGCGCACCGGCGCAGGATGTCGTCGAGGTCCCGGGTCCACCCCTTGGCGGTGTCCTTGGGGGCCGCGTAGAAGGCGCAGAACCGGCAGGCCGTGACGCAGACGTTGGTGTAGTTGATGTTGCGCTCGATGATGTACGTCGCGATGTGCTCGGTCCCGGCGTACCGCAGGCGGCGGGCCGCGTCGGCGGCGGCGCCCAGGGCGTGCAACGGCGCGTCCCGGTAGAGGTCGAGGGCTTCCTCGGGGGTGATCCGGCCACCGGCGGCGGCGCGGTCGAGGATGGGCTGGAGGCCGGCCTTCTCGGTCACCGGGTCGTCCCTTTCGGCAGGCGGTGGGCGGTCCGCCCCAGCCTACGCCCCGGTTTTCCGGCGTGACGGACAGGCCCCGTGCGCCCGGCGCACGGTCCGGCGCGACCGGACCGGCGCGCCGGGGCCGGGCTCAGGCTGCGCGCCCGCCGAGGAGCACGCCCACCAGCGCCCCGACGATCAGGAACGGGCCGAAGGGGATCGCGGTGCGGCGGGTCGCCCGGCGCAGCAGCACCAGCCCCGCCCCGTACAGCGCGGCCAGCAGGAACCCGGCGAAGGTGCCCACGATCACGGCGCCCCACCCGTACCAGCCGAGCACCGCGCCCAGCGCGAGGGCGAGTTTGACGTCCCCGAAGCCCATGCCCTCCGGGTTCACCAGGAAGAGGAGGAGGTAGCCGGCGCCCAGCACCAGCGCCCCGAGCAGCGCCCCCGGCCAGCTGCCCGCGTGGCCGGGCAGCAGGGCGACGGCCCCCAGCAGGGCGAGCGCGGCGGCGGCGAGCGGCAGGGTCAGCACGTCGGGGAGCCGCTTCACCGCGAGGTCCACCAGGGCGAGCAGCACCCCCGGCGGCGCCAGCAGCAGCCACACCGCGAGTTCCGGTCGGGGCCCGGTGGCCGCCCCGAGCAGCCCGCAGACGACGGCCGTCACGCCGGCCACCGCCGGGGTGCCGGGGCCGAACCGGTCGCCGTGCGCACAGCGCGCCGGGCCGAGCCAGCCGCGGGCGCCGGCGGCCAACGGCCGCCCGTGCGGGCACTCCCCGCGCCAGGGCTCGCCGGGTTCCACCGCGAACCGGTACGCGGGCCGCGGCAGGAGCACCCCGACGGCCAGGCCCCACACCACCGCGACCGCGGTCAGGACCGCCTCGCCCGTTCCCATGTGCTTCCCCGTCCCCCGTTCCCGCCTCCCGGGGTCCTTCCCCGCTCCCCGGACCGCGACCGCCGTGGCCGGTGGCGGAGCCCCCGTTCACCCTGCCACCCGCCCGTCGCACCGCCCCGAACGGGAGCGGACCTTGGCCGAAACCGCACTGTCGCGGCCGGACGCAACCGAGTGGGCCCCGGTGACGTCACCCTGCACGGAACGAGCCGGACGGGGACGGACGGCCCACGGGGCGAGGAGGGGCGCATGCGCACGGTGACGACGGAACCGGGCCGCCGGGACGGCGGTCGGTCGACGGGGCGCACCGGACCACGGGCCGCCGGAGGCGTGCTGGCCGCGGCCCTGCTCCTGACGGGCTGCGCGGGCGCCGACGGCGACACCGGGGACGCCGGCGCGCGCACCACCACCCCGGCCCCGTCGGGTGCGCCGGCGACCTCGATCGCCACCCCGAGCGCCCCGCGGCACCTGGCGCGCCCCGACGTCCGGCTCCCCCGTGACCTCACCGAACGGTTCGACGAGTGGTTCACCGAGGAGCCGGAGAAGGATCTGGTGCTGTCCGATGCCGGCCAGGCCCAGGGTGCGGTGCTGGACGCGCTCGTGAGGGGGTCGGCGGACACCGCAGCGGTGCGCTTCTTCTTCACCGGCGAGGCCCGGTCCGCGGTGGGTGCGTATGTGCGCGACCACGCCCGCACCAGGAACGTGCCGACCGGTTTCGTCCGTTACCACAGCCCCGAACTCGGCTTGCCGGACGCGCACTTGGAGGTTCCCACGGAGGGACGCGCCTCGCTGTCCTTCTGCGTGGACGAGTCACGCCTGCACACCAAGGACCTCGCCGGCGAGGTCGACCGGACCCCGCGGGGGGCCGAGGCCCACGTCCGTTACGACACCCGGCTCAGGTTGAGCGCGCGGGGGGTGTGGCAAACGTACGAACTCGCCACGGAACGCGGAACCGGGAAGTGCCGGCCGTGACGGCACGGAAGGCCACAGCGCCGGTCGCGCCGTCAACTACCCCGTCGGAAGAAACGGGTTGACACCCGTGGGCGCTTCGCCCCGCAAATGATCCGTGCAATTGCCGGGGTCCGTATTGCACGGAGAACGAGACCGACCGATCCTCCGCACCACCGCCCGAGAGCGGAGAAGACGGGCAGGGCGGAATTCCGGTGACGATTCGTTGAATTCCCGGGTGCTCCGATCCGATCAAAGCCCCTTCCGGGGAATCCGCCCGCCGCTCTCCGTGAATTCGGTACCACTCAGTTCCATCGGGTGGACGGTCCCGACTCAGGGCTCCAGGAGGCGCACCCGGACGTCCGCGGGGAACCCGGTCGTCGGCCCGACCCGACGCGCGAACTCGGCGACCGCCGCCAACTGGGGCGCCGCGAAACGGAAGTCAAGGGTGCGGAAGTACCGTTCCAGCACCTCCGCGTCGAACTCCTCCCAACGGGCCGCCTGCTCGGCGACCTTGGGCACCTCCTCCAACGACAGGTCCCGGGAGGCCAGGAACGCCTCGTGCACCTGGCGCACCACCTCGGGCTCGCGCTCCAGGTAGTCGCGGCGGGCCGCCCACACCGCGAACACGAAGGGCAGTCCCGTCCACTCCTTCCACAGCGTGCCCAGGTCGTACACCCGGAGCCCGAGGCGCGGCGCGTAGTGCAGGTTCGCCCGCAGCGCCGCGTCCCCGATCAGGACCGCCGCCTCGGCCTCCTGCATCATCACGCCCAGGTCCGGGGGGCAGCTGTAGTAGTCAGGGCGGACGCCGAAGCGCTCGGCCAGCAGGAGCTGCGCCAGGCGCACGGAGGTCCGGGAGGTGGAGCCGAGGGCGACCCGCGCCCCGTCCAGCCGGTCCAGCGGCACCTGGGAGACGATCACGCAGGACATGACCGGGCCGTCGCAGCCCACGGCGATGTCGGGCAGGGCCACCAGGTCGTCCGCGTTCTTCAGGAACTCGACCAGGGTGATCGGCGCGACGTCCAGCTCCCCCGCCACCAGCCGCTCGCTGAGCTTCTCCGGGCTGTCCTTCAGCAGCTCGAAGTCCAGGAGCGCCCCGGTCCGCGCCAGCCCCCAGTACAGGGGGACGCAGTTCAGGAACTGGATGTGCCCGACGCGGGGACGGGTCCGCCCGGCCGCCGGCCGGGCCGGGTCGTCCTGGGACGGCAGGGGTACCGCGGGAGAATTGTCCACATCGTGAGGCTAGCCCGCCCCCGCCGGCGGGCGGCGCAGGGGGCACCCGGTACGGTGAGCCGGTACCCGCGGCGCGGAGCCCAGCGCCCGGGCGGGCCCCCGTCGACGGGCCGCCGCGAACGCGCACCGAGCGGCTTATCCCCGTCCCTTCGCCCCCTTATCGGGACGCGTGCGTCAAGGACGGCGCCCGGACTCAAACATCCGGGTGACGTGATCTTGACCTCTATCGCTTTCCCGCGCCCGCGTGCTAAGCTCGACGCAAGTTGCAGTTTGGTTTCCCTTGCAGTACAGAGCCTGCGGAGCATGTGACCCGCAGGCTTTCGTCGTTTTCAGACTTTTGCAGTTGTTACAACAGCAGGTTCTGGAGCAGGGCAACCCTTTGGCCCAAGGAGGGCTTATGGCTACCGGAACCGTGAAGTGGTTCAACGCCGAAAAGGGCTTTGGTTTCATCGCCCAGGAAGGCGGGGGCCCCGACGTCTTCGTCCACTACTCCGCGATCAACTCGTCCGGGTTCCGCTCCCTTGAGGAGAACCAGGCCGTGTCCTTCGACGTCACGCAGGGCCCGAAGGGTCCGCAGGCGGAGAACGTCACCCCGCTGTAGCGGGGCTCCCGGGGCGACCCGGGAACCGACGATCCGGAACGGATAGCAGTACCCAAGGAGCCCCGCTCCCCCGCGCCACCCGCGCGGGGAACCGGGGCTCCTGCCTTTTCTCCCGCCCTCCACCGGGGTCAGCCGGTGCGGGGCGGGATCGCCGTTTCCGGCCCCCCGCCCCGGCACCCGCGGCGCCCCGGCGGGTCTCAGTCGGGAGTCGTCCGCCCTTCCGCGCGCTCCGCCTCCTCGGCGTCCTGGGCGTCGGCGGGACACGAACCGCCGCTCCCGCCGCCCGGCAGGTCCCCTTCGAGGAAGAACGCGTCCACGGCCCGCCGCACGCACTTCGACGAGGTGTAGCCGCCGTGCCCCTCGCCCCGGTTGTCCAGCACCACCGCCGAGTCACCGAGCCGCCGTGCGGTCTCCACCGTCCAGCGGTACGGGGTCGCCGGGTCACCGCGCGTGCCCACCAGCAGCATCTTCGGCGTCGGCACGTCGTGGATCGACCGGATGAAGTCGCTGCCCGGCGGATACCCCGCGCACAGCAGCACCTGACTCAACTGGGCCGGCCCGAAGATCGGCGAAGCCGCCGTGTACCGGGCCAGCAACCGTTCGTAGGCGGCCGGGGTGAGGTCGGCCGCGGTCAGCCGGTCCGGGTCGTCGGCACAGTTGACAGCGGTCAGCGCGACCAGCATGTTGTCGGCTGGCACGGGGGGTGCGACGGGTCCGGTGCGGGTGGTCCGCGGATGCGCCGCCGCCCCGGTCCCCGCACGGGCCCCGGGGGCCGGGCGGACCGCGGTCACCGGTACCGGCATCGAGGTCGCCAGCAGCGGAATCGGGTCGTCGTCCTCGATCAACGAGGCCAGCGCCAGGGACAGGGAGGGCCAGTTCGCCCGGCTGTACAGCGCCGCCGACAGCGCCGCCACCAGGGTGTCGACCGTGAACTGCGAACCGTCGTAGAGGGTGATCGGGTGCTCCGACACCCGCTCGACCAGCCGCGCCACGTTCCGCTTGGCGTCCCGCGCGTTGTCCCCCAGCGGACAGTCCGCACGGGTGGCGCACCAGGTCGCGAAGTCGTCCAGCGCGGTCTGCCGGCCCTCCGCGGTCACCAGCCCCTGTTCCACCAGCGGCTCCACCAGGGTGTCCACCCCGTCCAGGACCATCCGGCCCACCCGGCGCGGGAACTCGGCCGCATAGGCCGCACCGAGCCGGGTCCCGTACGAGAACCCCAGGTAGTTCAACCGGTCGTCGCCGAGGGCGGCCCGGATGACGTCCAGGTCACGGGCCACGTTGACGGTCCCGACGTACGGCAGCACCGGGCCCGAGGCGCGCAGACAGCGCTGGTAGTGGGCCTCCGCCTCGCGGAGGAACGCCTCCGGATCCGCCCCGGTGAACTCGGGGGGCGGGGCGTGGTCACAGGTCACCGGGGAACTCCGACCCACCCCGCGCGGGTCGAAGGTGACCACGTCGTAGGCGTTGGTGAAGGTGTTGAAGGTCCGCCCGAACCCGGCGAGGTTGACGATGCCCGGGTCCCCCGGCCCCCCGAAGTTCAGCAGCACCGAACCCTTGGGGTCGCCGGTGGTCGCCGCGATCCTGGCCAGCGCGAGGCGCAGGGTGCCCCGCTCGGGCGCCGCGTAGTCCAGCGGCACGGTCACCTCGGCGCAGGTCATGCCCTCCGGGTTCTGCGGCAGGTCGGCACACTCGCCCCAGGTGGGGCGCTGGTCGTAGAACCGCCGCAGGTCGGGCTGGGCCGCCGCCTCGCCGGCCCGTCTGCCGGCCTGCCCGGTGCGGGTGCCCTCGCCCCTTTCGGTACCGGGGGCGGAGAGGTGCGGGGCGGTCGGCTCCGGCCCGGTGGGGGCGGTGGCGGTGGGGTGCCGGTCGGGGGGTGGCGTGGGCGGCGAGGTGGTGGCGGGCGGTGCGGTGAACGCCGGGAGGCGGGGTGCGCCCGGCGGGTGGGTCAGGGGGGCGGCCACCGCTGCGGGGTCCCCGTCCCTGTCCCCGGCGGCGGTGCTGCGGCTCGGGCCGGTGGGCGGTGCGGCCCCGGTGCGGGTGGGTGACCCCGTGGCCGGCCCGGCCGCCGGGGCGACCAGGGCGAGCAGGGCCACCGCCACGGCCGCGTACCGTGCTCGCCCACGCGGCACGGCCCGCCTGTCCGTCGCGCCCATCGCGCCCATCGCGCCCTCCAGGGCCAGAGGTGCACCTCCGGCCACGATAGGCCCGGGGTTGCGGGGGGCGCTTGCCGGGCGGGGCGGGCCGGGCCCGCCGCCGGCCGGGTCTCAGGCGATGGCTGCGATGTCCCCGTCGTCGAAGTAGATGGCCTGATGCAGCCGCCCGCCCAAGGCCACCGCGAAGCGGGCAAGGACGTCCTGTCCCGAGACGTGCCCCCGCTCGATCTGCGACACACGCCCCTTGGTGACGCCCATGCGGTCGGCCACTTCCTGCTGGGTCAGCCCTCGCGCACGCCGCAACTCGGCGAGGCGGCGGCCGGTCATCTCAGCGAGCAGCTCTTCCTTGCCCGCCCGCACGGCCTCCTCGCCTCCGGCACGGGCGACATGCTCAGCACGGATGTCCTGCCAACGCGTGTAGCCGCTCACGATCGTTCTCCTTCCACCCGGGATCGTTCCTTCACATAGGTCTCGTAGCGCTCCTCCGCCAGGGGAATGGCCTCCCGGTACCAGTCGTTCCACCGGCCTGCCTTGTCCCCTGCCACCAACAGGATGCTGCATCTCCACGGGTCAAAGGCGAACAAGATGCGCACCGTACCGGGGCGCAGTTCCTTCAGATTCGCCATCGATGAGCCGTGGATGGTGTCGACCAGCGGGCGCCCGAGTCCAGGTACCCCCTCTGCCAAGGCATCCAGCGCCTTCACCACCCGAGCATGTGCAAGGTCATCAAGGTCTGCGATCCAGTCGCGGACCTCGTTGACCAGGAAGATTTCCCACTCGCCGTCCACAGCAGCGAGTATAGCGTTCGCTACACTCGCTGCTGTGGACAGCCCGGTCACCCCGTGACGAGGCGGTCCCCCGCGATCCCCGCCCGGTCGGGGCGGTAGTAGTCCCGGATGCCCTCCGCCCACACGGCGACGGGGACCCGGTCGCCCTCCACCGGGCCGAAGGCGTCGAACAGCGCCTCGATGTGGGCCGGTGCGAAGCCGATGGCGATCATCAGCGCGAGGAAGTCGGGCCGCTCGACCAGCCCGTCGCCGTCCGTGTCGCCCATCGCGGACAGGGCGACTGCGAACGCCTCGACGGCCGCGTCGAACCGCTGCGGGTCGAGGACGACCGCGGCGAACTCCTCCGGGCTGATCCGCCCGTCGCCGTCCGTGTCCAACTCCGTGGTCAGGGTGGCGCCGTATCCGCGGAAGGCGTCGAGCAGCGCCTGCCCGGCCTCCTCCCGGGCGGCCGGCAGGGCCGCGACCGTCCGGCGACCCATCAGGTCGAAGTCCGTCGGTTCGAGATAGCCGTTGCCGTCCGCGTCGAAGAGGGTGAACACGAGTTGGGCACGGGCGGCGGCCTCGGTGGTGGGCATGGCGGAACACCTCTGTTTCCGAGTGGGGACGAGGGAGGACCGGGGACGTGTCCCGGCGGTCGCCCCACTATCCGGCGGCCCGCCTGCCCGGTCCGTCGAAAGCCCCGCGGCGCCACCCGAACGAGGGCAATCCCCCGGTGCCGCGCATGGCGCGCGGGACCGGGGGAAATGCGGGCGCCCGACCGGACACAGGTCACGAACTGCTGGCCCCGTCACCGATCGTCTCGAAAGCCGACGCTGCGGTGAGGGTGTTCGGGGCCGGGGTCGAGTTCGTCGCGTATCGGGGCCGGGGTGAGGCTCACCGCGCAGTGGGGGCAGGCGTTTATGGTCGTGGTGCTGCCGCCGGGGCGTCGCGGGACGCGGACGGGGAGGGGCGCGAGGGTACGGCGGTGGCAGGCGCAGCAGGTGGCGTCACGGTCCACGGGGCGGGGCGCGGTGAGGGCCTCGGGGATCACGCGGAGGCTCCCACCCGGGGGCGCGAGTCGGCAGCGGAGTACGGGACCGTCGTCCGCACGGGGAGTTGCTCCGCCCAATCCGCTTCCTGGCGGGCGATCCAGTCGCGGAGGTAGGGCGGGACGCGGTGGCCCCAGGGGGACGGGGCGGTACGGGCCAGGACGTGGGGCGGGAGGGGGAGGCGTGCCGTGCAGATGACCGTGGGCGGGAGCGCCGCGGGGGGTGTGAGGTGGGCGCACGTGTGGCGGCCGGGGCGGGGGCGGGGGCGGCGGGTCAGCGGGAAGACGTTGAGCATCCGCACCAGGGCACGGGAGATACGATCGCGCATACGTCGGGTCAGCTCCTCGGAAGCTGGTTCGGTGAGCCCCAGTGGACCGTTGGCGCGGTCCACCGGGGTGCTTTGCGTCCGTGCGGGAGGGACCGTGGTGCTCCCTGACGGGCGGGAGGCGCGTGCAGTCGTCAAGGAGGGGGCGCGAGGCGCAGCGCGACACCGAATCGGGGAAGGACGTCGATGGCCTCGACCGCTTCGGTGATCGTCGGCAGGGGCTGGCGTCCTCGGCCGATGCGGCGCAGGCACTCCACCTGCCAGCCCTCCGGGAGGGACGCGAACCGTTGGACGGCTTCGCCGCCCTCTCCGGTCGGGGACTCCTCGCGGCCGATGCGGCGTTGGACGTCCGCGAGGGCGTCCCAGACGCAGGACGGTTGGGCCCAGTCGGCCGGGCCCGGGTCTGCGACCGGACACGGGTCGACGTCCAGGACGTGGAAGACCTCGGCGCGCCAGGCGGGGCGGAGGTCGTGGAGCCAGGCCAGTTGGTGGTGGGCGGCTTCGCGTTGCTCGTGTCGCCCCTCGGCCTCGGGCCAGCGGTCCGGGCGGTGTGGTTCGCCGTGGGTGGCGAAGTACGCGCAGTCCCGCACCAGTTCGGTCAGAGCCGGCCGGCGGACGGCCGGCTCGGGGGGACGGCCGGCGTGGAGGCGGTGGCCGGAGGCCAGGGCCCAGTACAGGGCGGCCCGGTCGGCGGGGGTCAGCTTGTCCCACGCACCGGTGGCCTTCAACTCCTCCCACGCCAGGGGGACGGCGCGGCCCGCGAACTGCCGCGCCTCGGACCAGGGGAGGTCAGCGGAGGGGTCGGCCAAGGCGTCGAGCACGGTACGGAGTTCGCCCAGGCCCGGCCGGATGGCGATGGATCGGTTGGTCATGGTTCCCCGTGGATGAGGGTGGCGGGTGTCGATCGGTTCCCGAGGGGGCAGCGGCTCGGTCAGGTGGTGGTGCCGGGCAGGGTGCCCGGGTCGACGTCCCGGGGCGGGTCCCACTGGACGGTGTCGAACAGGACCCGGTCGTAACGGCGGTGGCCGGTCGCCCGTAGGTGGCCCTCCACCCAGGCGAGGGCCTCCTCCGGGGTGCGGTTCTCCAGCCCGGACGGAGGGGTCTCCCGACACGGCGGCGTCCCGGAGACGCACTGCACGTGCGCCCTGATCCCCAGGGACTCCACCTGCTTCAAGGTCCACTCGATGTGACGGAAACGCCTGGTCATTCCCATGCCGCGCCCCGTCCGCCGCACGGCCCGGAGTTGGTCGACACGGGTCGGACCCGACCGGTGGTCGTCCCCAGACGGACATGCGCAAGGAACGCGTCCGATGCAGCTCCCTCGCCTTGCGACAGGAGCCACCAGCGGCCTCCGACCGCGTTTCGCAACGCGCCGAGTCTGCTGGAGGCCGCATCGCGCAGCAGCGTCACCACCTCCGCTGGGGCATTCTCCGCAGCGTGCCGCCCGGTTGCGGCATTGCTGATCCTTCTGCGAGGGGATCTGTCCGCGGCGGTGGATCTGGTGGTCATCGCGCTCCCCAGTTCGTGTGGCGGGTCACGACGACCGTAGATCGATGACCAAGCATCAGACCACGGACGGAGCACGAGACTTCACTCAGCGTAGTCATGCAACTGTCGCGGAGCGTGGTACTTACTCGACGACGCCCAGGTAGTTCGCCATCTCCCGCATCTCCCGCGTCAAGGTCCTCTTGCGGGACCTGAGGATGTCCGTGGTCACGCGCCGTGCCATGGGCTGGTGCTTGATCCACTCCGAGCCGGACACCCGAATGCCCGTGAGTTCGTCCATGGCTTCCTGGTGTGCGCCCAGCAGCGTGTGCGCACGGGCCACGTCCAAGCGGTGACGGAACCAGTCGGCCCCCTCGGCGGGGTGTCCGAGCTTGGCGAGTGCCTTCGGTTCCAGCACTCCCTGACCCGTGCGTCTGAGCACTTCCCTCGCGTCTGCCTTGCCGTGGCCCAGGACCAAGCAGTCCTCGATGGACTTGACCGCTGCCTTCACCGGCCCGAAGCCACCCCAGGTCGTCGGGAACGTCCGGTCCTCCCGGTCCATGCCGCCGGCCGCCCGCCCGACCATCCTCCTGGCGTGCCGGGCGTCATCGGGACGGTTGTCCCGGACGGCCGCTGCAGCCGCACGCATCCACAACTCACCCCAGAGTCCGAGGCGGGCGCCGTCCGCATCGGAGAGCCGCGGCTCCATCCGCTCTGCGGTCGTCACAGCCAGGCGGTAGCACTCGTCGAACCTGTCCTGCCGCAGCAGGAGCCAGCCGAGCCCGACGATGCCCGTTCCCACGACCTGTCGGGCGTCCACGTCCCTCGCGAGGCGGATTCCCTCGGCGAGCGCGTGGTAGGCCATGTCGTACTGACGCATCTGGGTGAGGTACTTGCCTGCCACCAACAGCGCCAGCGCGCGCGTCACGGTGGCGGCGCGTCGATCCGCGCCGCCCGCCGTCAACCTCGTGGACTCCGTCTCACGCAGAAGGTCGGGGAGCCCCGCGGCCACCGAGCCGAACTCGTCGGCGCGGTAAAGCGTGTGCGTGTCGAGAACCCGCCGCCGCAGGCCCGGGCCGTTCGGCTCCGGATCGACCGCCGGCGGGCACGGGCCGTCC
Source organism: Streptomyces sp. NPDC002490 (assembly GCF_040296045.1). Lineage (NCBI taxonomy): Bacteria > Bacillati > Actinomycetota > Actinomycetes > Kitasatosporales > Streptomycetaceae > Streptomyces > Streptomyces sp. NPDC002490. The sequence continues at coordinate 13,445 of NZ_JBEOWM010000038.1, forward strand.
AACCCCACAGGGGGCATGAGGGCCCTGCGGATGGGGACGAGGTTCTGTCGGCTCGCCGCGTCGTCCGCGACCGGGGCCGGCGAGTCGGCGACGAACAACACACTCGTAGGGACGTTGAGCCCTCGGGCGACCGCATGCAGGGTCTCGGTGCGCGCGGCGCCGCCCTGCTCGATCTTCCGTACCGTGGAGACGGACAGATCCGAGGACTCCGCGAGTGCCTCCTGGGACATTCCCGCCTTGCGCCGGTACCTCTTGACGTTCTTCGCCAGCTCCGACATCAGTACACCACCTCTCGCACCACGGTACGCCGTGCGACGATCCGTGCACGTACGGTTCCCGTCCGCTGTCGATCGACTCCGCCGGGGCGGGACCGATCACCCTGCTTGCCTGGCACGATATGGGGACCGGACACCGAAGAGCAGGGGGAGTTGCTCCCATGCCGACCCGCGAACCGAACGAACGCCTGACCCTCCTGTTCCGGGAAACCGGTTGGACGGAACGGCAGTTGGCCCAGGCCGTGAACCGTGTCGGCGTCGAACTGGGAGTGCCGACCCGGTACAGGCAGTCCTCCGCCCACCAGTGGTTGAACGGCTGCTTGCCCAAGGCGGTGGCCCGACCCCTGATCCTCGAAGCGCTCGCCCGTAGGCTCCGGCGGCCCGTCACCCGCTCGATGGCGGGGTTTCCGGAGGGCGAACCACCGGAGACCGGCGCGCCGAGCCCCATCGACGGGATCGTGGATCTGGGTCTTCAGGACCTGTCGCCCTCGCGGCGCGCGGTCGTGGGAGCGACGCTCTTCTCGGTGGCGCTGTCCGTCCCCGACTGGCCCGAAGTCGCCGGTCGTACGAGCCTCGTTCAGCAGGGTGACGCCCGCCGCATCGGCATGCCCGAGGTCGACATGGTCGGCCAGGTGACCGAACGGCTCAATGCGCTCTACGACGATTTCGGTGGGCGGCACGCCCGACCCATGGCGGCTGCGTTCCTGGTGAACACGGTGACGCCGTACCTTCGGGTCGACGCGACCGAGAGTGTGCGGAACGCGATGGTCTCCGCGGCAGCCCTGCTCTGCTGCCTCACCGGCTGGATGGCCGTGGACGAAGGGCTGCACGGCCTGGCCCAGCGCTACTACGTCAAGGGCCTGGAACTCGCCGGGGCGAGCGCCGACCACACCACGTACTGCCACATCCTGCGGGGCATGTCGGTGCAGGCGGCCGACCTCGGGCACGGCGCGCCCGCCGTACGCCTGGCTACCGCCGCCTCCGCCGCCGCACCTGCGAGGAGGAGTGCGCCGTGAAGCCCACCCAGGACATCACCGTCGAACCGCTGGACGGAGCGGGGGCGGCACGCGCCGCCGACGCGTTCACGCTCGTGTACGCCGAGGCCTTCGCCGAGCCGCCCTACCGGAAGACGGCGGCCGAGGTGCGGGCGAACGCCCAGCGGTTCGGGGTCCAGACGCGCAAGGCGACGTTCCGGGCGGCCCTCGCCCGGGCCGCCGACGGCACGCCCGTGGGCATCGCCTACGGGATCCGCTCGGCCCTCGAACCGGCTGGTGGGACCGGCTGACCACGCCGGTCCCCGCCGACCTGCGGCGGGAGGACGGGAGCCGCACCTTCGGCCTGATCGAGTTGGCGGTGCGGGCGCCCTGGCGTCGGGGCGGCGTGGCCGCCCGCCTCCACCGTGCGGTGCTCGACGGGGCCGCAGAGGAGCGCGTGCTCCTCAACGCCCGTCCCGAGGCCGGAGCCGCGCAGGCCGCGTACCGGTCCTGGGGCTACCGCAAGGTGGGCGAGGCCCGTCCCTGGGACGGGGCAGCGCTCCACGACGTGCTGGTGCTCCGGCTCGGTCCCCGGTAACGCACGGGCCGGGGGCGGCCGTTGACGTCGTTAGGGACGTGAACGGCCGGCCCCGGTGCGGTCAGAACGACCCGCGGTAGCCGGTCAGGTCGGCCTCCGCGCAGGCGATGCTGCCGACCAGGCAGCGCGCGTCGGCGTACTTGCGGGTGTAGACGTTGGTGACCCGGCCGCCGTCGTAGAGGTAGATGTGGTGGTTGGGCATGAGCCGGTGCTTGCCCGAACGGATGGCGTAGTTGCCGCTCTTGGTGAGGTTCATGGTGAGGGCGCCGCTGATGGCGCCCTTCACCCCGCCGAGTCCGCGGCAGAACGGGTTGGTGGCGTGCAGGGTCATCCGGATGTCGACGTGGTTGGCGCCGGACCCGAGCTTCTTGACCTTCATGCCGCCGGTGCCGGCCGTCTTCGTCGCGATCTTCCGGCCGTCGCTCTTGCGGTAGACGGTGGTCGAGCCGACGCTCTGGTGACCGGACACCGCCTTGGAACGCCAGGTGACGACGGCGTTGAGCGAGGTGCGGTACTTGCTGGAGCGCCAGTCGAAGTTGGAGCGGCCGTCGCCGCCGAACTGGAAGTTGGGCCCGTAGTCGCAGCCGGCCGTGGGGGCGGCCACCTTCGCCTGCGGGATGAAGGTGGTCCAGGTCAGGGTGGAGGTGGCGGCGGTGCCCGCGGCGGCGGCCAGGGCGGACGCCTGCTTGCGGAGGCCGGTGAGGGAACCGGAGGCGGGCACGGACGCCTTCACCCCCCACAGTCGGGCCCGGGGGTCGCCGCCCTCCGGCAGGACCGGGGCGACCTGGTAGTGGTGGACGCGGCCCGACCGCACGGTCGTGTCGCGGAACGAGACCGCGCCGGGCGGCAGTTGGGCCACCGGGCGGCCGTCACGGGTGACGACGTAGCGGGCGTCCGCGGCATAACCCTTCCAGGACAGTTCCACGAAGGACGGGCCGGTCGCCGTGGTGATGCCTTCGTGGGCGCTGGAGCGGTCGACGACGGCCGTCCGGCCGGACGGCGCCTTCATGACGGCGAAGCCCTGGGCCTTCAACTGCCGGCCGGTGGCGCTGTCCGCGGCGACGCCCGACACGTCGGTGAGGGCGCCGGCGGCCAGGAAGGAGGCGGCGGCGGGCGTGGCGGGCGTGCGGTCCGCTGCTGATGCCGGCAGCACGCCCGCGACGAGCGCGAGCGTGGACGCCGACAGCACGGTGGTCATCCCCCCGGACTTCTTCATGTGTGTGTTCCTCTCCCCGTGTTGCCCCGTGACGGGACGTGGTGCGCCCCGGTGACGGGGCACGCGTCGCCGGACGGCGGACACGTGTCAACACGCTCCGACCGCCTGGCAGGTCTGCGTCAATTGTCGGAGACGAAGGCACTGTGGATCAAGGGGAATTCGGCGCGGACCCACGGGGGCCCGCCCCGCCGGGAACGCGGCGGGCCCCCGTGGGTGGGGGACGCCGGGCTCAGGCGGTGACGAGGGACATCAGGAACAGGGGGTAGAGCACGCTCAGCGCACCGGTGACGGTCCCCACCAGGCAGGCGGGGCGGCTGAGTCCGCGCCCCAGGCCGAGGAGGCCGAAGGTGACCGCCAGGACTCCGGCGAGCACCGGGATGGCGGCCCCGATGTACCCCGCGAACACCGCGGAGACGACGCCGATCACGCCCAGGAAGGCCGAGGCGGGCCCGTACAGGGTCGCGGGGCTGTCGGCGGGTTCGACGGTCATCACGCAGTCCTCGTGGTGGGGGGTCGGGTGCCCGGCCGCCGGACGGCGGCGGGCAGGGTTACTCGTGCCTCATCATCGCACTCCCCTTCCGGCCGCTCCGCGGCGCTCCCCCGTGCGGCAGGCCGAAGGCCCCGCGACTCCGGGGGGAGTTGGCGGGGCCTTCGGGTCGGACGGGAACGGCGGGGGCGTCAGCCCGCGGCCGGGACCGGCACCGCGTCGCGCGGGGCGGCGGGCTCGTCGGCGTCGATCGGGGACGCGGAGGCGTTGTCGTAGGCGTCGTGGTCGAGGATCTTCTCGCGGGCCGAGACGATCACCGGGACGAGCGCCTGGCCGGCGACGTTGGTGGCGGTGCGGATCATGTCGATGATCGGGTCGATCGCGATCAGCAGGCCCACGCCCTCCATGGGCAGGCCCAGGGTGGACAGGGTCAGCGTCAGCATGACCGTGGCGCCGGTGAGGCCGGCGGTGGCGGCGGAGCCGACCACCGAGACGAAGGCGATCAGGATGTAGTCACCGACGTTGAGGTCGACCTTGAAGATCTCGGCGACGAAGATCGCGGCGATGGCCGGGTAGATGGCGGCGCAGCCGTCCATCTTGGTGGTGGCGCCGAACGGGACGGCGAAGGACGCGTACTCCTTGGGGACGCCGAGACGCTCGGTGACCCGCTGGGTGAGCGGCATGGTGCCGACCGAGGAGCGGGAGACGAAGGCCAGCTGGATCGCGGGCCAGGCGCCCTTGAAGAACTGGATCGGGTTGACCTTGGCGACCAGGGCGAGCAGCAGCGGGTAGACGCCGAACAGCACCAGGAGGCAGCCGATGTACACGTCGGCGGTGAACACGGCGTAGTCGCCGATCAGGTCCCAGCCGTAGGTGGCGATGGCGTAGCCGATGAGGCCGACGGTGCCGAGCGGGGCGAGCCGGATGACCCACCACAGGGCCTTCTGGAGGAGTTCGAGGACGGCCTCGCTGAGGCTGAGGATCGGCTTGGCGCGGTCGCCCAGCTTGAGGGCGGCGATGCCGGCGACGGCGGCCAGGAAGACGATCTGGAGGACGTTCAGCTCGGTGAACGGGGTGATGACGTCGGTCGGGACGATCCCGGTGAGGAAGTCGATCCAGGAGCCGGTGGCCTTCGGCTCGCCGCCGTCCGCGCTGGTCAGGCCGGTGCCCGAGCCGGGGTTGGTGATCAGGCCGATGAACAGGCCGATCGCCACCGCGATCAGCGAGGTGATCATGAACCAGAGGAGGGTGCGGGAGGCCAGCCGGGCGGCGTTGTTGACCTTCCGGAGGTTGGTGATCGACACCAGGATGGCGAAGAACACCAGGGGGCCCACGGCCAGCTTCAGCAGCCCGACGAAGATGCCGCCGACCTTCTCCAGCGTGGTCACCAGCCACGAGACGTCGAAGTGACGGGCCGCCCAGCCCAGGGCCACGCCGAGCAGGAGACCGATGAGTATCTGGGCCCAGAAGGGCACCGGGAACTGCCGCTTGGCCGGGGCGACCGGCTGCGACGGCGTGTTCGTGGCGGGGACGGACACGGGGGACACACTCCCTTGGGGGGTGAGGGGGACGGGGGGTCGGGCTGAGGGGGGGTGCGCTGGTGCCCGGGAGCGGGCACCCGGGGGTCCGGATGAACGGGGCGGGGTCGCCGGCGGTGCGGTGCCGGTTCGCGCACGGGGTGCCGGACGGGCCCTGGGACGGGGCGTTGGGTCCGGCGGGGGCGTCAGAAGCGGCGACAGACCGCGAGGGGGGTACGACACGCCGCGGAGAGGCAGCGGCACAGGTCCACGTGCAGGCGCGCCACGAGCGGGAGGCCCATGGTGGTCATGGGCCTCGGACCCATGACGGAGCGGCGCGCGGCGGTGGACTTCATGCCGCACACGCTAACACTTGTACTTTGAGGTCCTCAAAGACCCACTTTGACCCCGGAGCGGGGCGGCGCGCTCTCGGTTCCATGCCTTGATGGTCCCCAACACCCCGTGCACGCACACCACATGGAACCGGCCGGCCCCACGCGTTCGACGAGGGGCCGGCCGGTTCGCCGGAGCGTTCTGAGACGTACTTCACGCCCTGCCGGGGCAGGGGCCGGGTGGAATTGACCGGCCCGGGATCAACCCTGGGTCGGTGTGGTGGGGGTGTGGGCGCGGGCGCGGCCACCGGTCGTCCTGGTCGCGGGCTGGGCGGCGGGCGCCTCGGCGGAGTCGAGGAGGTGGTCCTCCTGGCTCGCGGACTTGGCGAACCCGACCTTGGCGCGGTCGACGCGGGTGACGATGTTCTCGGAGGCCGCGTCCCGCTGCTTGCGCAGGGCGACGAAGCTGATCGGCGCGGAGATCACCAGGGAGAGCAGCAGGACCCACAGGCCGTTGGACTCGCCGAGCCCGCGCGGGAGCAGGCCCGCGTAGACGAGGGCCCAGACGGCCGCGAAGCAGCCCACGAAGATCGCCAGGCGCAGCAGTGTGTAGCGGAGCATGATCCGACTCTTCCGTTCCGACAATGGGCGCATATCAGTGAAGCACCTCGTGCGGCGCGTCCCTCAGCCGGGTCGCTCGGCGGTCTCCGGGAGGCCCTCGCGGGAACCCGACCGGCGCAGCGGAAGCAGCATGAGGACCTCGTCGCGGTCGTCCCCGGGGGCGACCCGGACGGCGGCGGGGACGCGGCCCACCTCCCGGTAGCCGCAGGAGGCGTAGAAGCGTTCGAGGCCGAGGCCGCCGCGGCAGCTGAGCCGGACGGCTTCGATGCCGGGGGTGTCGCGGGCGAGGTCGGCGGCGGCGGCCATGAGGTCGCGCCCGCGGCCCCCGCCCTGGAGCTTGGGGTGGACCATCACCGTGTAGAGCGAGGCCCAGTGGGCGGTCAGCGGGTGGGAGTCGAGGGAGAGGAAGGCGGTGGCGGCCGGGCGGCCGTGTTCGTCGCGGCCGAGCAGCAGTCGGGTGCGGCCTTCGGCGAGCGCGGCGGCGTAGGCGTCCACCGCGGGCCGGATCTGGGCGGCGGCCACGGGGGCGAGGAAGCCGACCGCGCCGCCGGCGTTGGTCACGTCCACCCACAGGTCCACCAGGGCGTCGGCCAGGGCGTCGTCCATGGCCGGATCACGCTCAAAGGTAAGGGTCATTCATGAATCTTACTTATTACTCCCAGCGGGGTTCGCCCACCGCCGGGGGCGCCTCGGACGGCCGGCGAACGGGCGCGGCCCCCGACGCTCGACTGCGCACGGGGGCCACGGAGCCCGACCGCCCCGGACCGGCGGGACGGAAACGGGAACGGGAACGGGAACGGGACGGGACGGGGACGGGAACGGGACTCAGACCCGCATCGGCTGCGGGGACTCCCGGCGCCCCGCGTCCGGGCCGTCGTACTCGCGGATGACCTCGTAGCGGGTGTTGCGCTCCACCGGGCGGAAGCCGGCGTCCCGGATCAGCTCCAGCAGGTCCTCGCGGGTCAGCTTGTTCGGCGTGCCGAAGTCGTCGGCGTCATGGGTGATCTTGTACTCGACGACCGAGCCGTCCATGTCGTCGGCGCCGTGCTGGAGGGCGAGCTGGGCGGTGTGCAGGCCGTGCATCACCCAGAAGACCTTCACGTGCGGGACGTTGTCGAAGAGCAGCCGGGAGACCGCGAAGGTCTTCAGCGCCTCGGCGCCGGTGGCCATCGTGGTCCGCTCCTGGAGCCGGTTGCGGACCTTGCCGTCCTTCACGTCCACGAAGTCGTGCTGGTAGCGCAGCGGGATGAAGACCTGGAAGCCGCCGGTCTCGTCCTGGAGTTCGCGCAGCCGCAGCACGTGGTCCACCCGGTGCCGAGGCTCCTCGATGTGGCCGTACAGCATCGTGGCGGGGGTCTTCAGACCCTTCTCGTGGGCCAGCCGGTGGATGCGGGACCAGTCCTCCCAGTGGGTGCGGTGGTCCACGATGTGCTGGCGCACCTCCCAGTCGAAGATCTCCGCGCCGCCGCCGGTCAGCGACTCCAGGCCGGCGTCGATCAGCTCGTCCAGGATCTCGCTCGCGCTCAGCTTGGAGATCGTCTCGAAGTGGTGGATCTCCGTCGCGGTGAACGCCTTCAGCCCGACGTTCGGCAGGGCCTCCTTCAGCGCCCGCAGCGACCGCGGGTAGTACCGCCACGGCAGGCTGGGGTGCAGCCCGTTGACGATGTGGAGCTCGGTGAGGTTCTCCGACTCCATCTCCGTGGCGAGCTTCACCGCCTCCTCGATGCGCATCGTGTACGCGTCCTTCTCCCCCGGCTTGCGCTGGAAGGAGCAGTACGCGCACGAGGCGGTGCACACATTGGTCATGTTGAGGTGCCGGTTGACATTGAAGTGGACCACGTCACCGTTCTTGCGGGTGCGCACCTCGTGCGCGAGGCCGCCCAACCAGGCCAGGTCGTCGGACCCGTACAGCGCGATCCCGTCCTCGCGGGACAGCCGCTCGCCGGCGAGGACCTTCGCCTCCAGTTCACGCTTCAGTCCGACGTCCATGTCCTGCCGCCCTTGCCTCTCTCGTCCGACGGCCGTGCTCGCCACGGCCTCGACTCCCACCGGTTCACCGTAGCCGCGCGGGCCCTACAACTCCTCGGGGAGGTCCCCGGAACGGTTCTCCCACTTGGTGGAGAGCACGATCGTGGTGCGGGTGCGGGAGACCCCCTTGGTGCCGGACAGCCGGCGGATCGTCTTCTCCAGCCCGTCCACGTCACCGACCCGGACCTTCAGCATGAACGAGTCGTCGCCCGCGATGAACCAGCAGTCCTCGATCTCGTGGAGGTCCCGCAGCCGCTGCGCCACGTCCTCGTGGTCGGCCGCGTCGGAGAGCGAGATGCCGATCAGCGCGGTGACCCCGAGGCCCAGCGAGGCGGAGTCCACGGTCGCCCGGTAGCCGGTGATCACACCGGCCGCCTCCAGCCGGTTGATGCGGTCGGTCACGCTGGGACCGGAGAGTCCCACGAGGCGCCCCAGCTCGGCGTAGGAGGCCCTGCCGTTCTCGCGCAGGGCCTGGATGAGCTGCCTGTCCACAGCGTCCATAGGTCCAAAGCCTTTCATTATTCAGAAGTCCCGCGAGTTTACGTCTGGGATCGAAGGCGCGTGCGCCGGACACCCTACGATCTCGCCCCTTGGACGTCTGGTGGGGGATGCGCCCGCCCGGGGCGCGGAGGGGGGTCGTTCAGGCGGTGCCGGGGGCGGGACGGGCAGCGGCCCCCAGTTCCCCGTCCCAGCGCCGGTACAGCCGGTGCGGTACGCCCACCGCGTCCAGGGCCCGCCCGGCGACGAAGTCCACCAGGTCCTGGATGTGGCGGGCCCCGGCGTAGAAGGCGGGCGAGGCCGGGAGGACCACCGCACCCGCCTCGTCCAGCGCCACCAGGTGCCGGAGCGTCTGCCCGGCCAGCGGGGTCTCGCGCACCGCGACCACCAGCGGCCGGCCCTCCTTCAGGGTGACGCTCGCGGTCCGCTGGAGCAGGTCCTTGGAGAGCCCCAGGGCCACCCCCGCCACGCACGCCGTGGACGCCGGCACCACGATCATGCCGCGGGCCGGGTACGAGCCCGAGGACGGACCGGCCGCGAGGTCCCCGGCCGCCCAGTACCGCACGTCGTCCAGGGGCGGCGGCGCGAAGGCGTCGGGGCTGCCGTCCGCACCGCGCGCCAACCACCGGGTGAGGTCGTCGCGCCAGTGGGCGTCCCGGAAGGAGATGCCCGTCTCGTCGAGCAGGGTCAGCCGCGAGGCCCGCGACACCACGAGGTCGACGCTCTCGCCCGCCGCGAGCAGCGCCCGCAGCACGGACGCCGCGTACGGCGTGCCCGACGCGCCCGACACCCCCACGATCCAGGGGCGCCGGCGGCTCTTCTCTGGCTGCTCCACACCGTCGAGCCTATCCGGCGGCCCTCCGGCCGCCCGCGCCCGGTGGGCTCACGCCGCGGGAACCGGGAACGCACGGCCCGCCCGGGGCGTTGCACGTGCACGGACGCGCCCGGCGGGGCAGCCTCCGAGGGACCGCGCACCGGGGGACGGCACGACGGTCCACGGGGGCCGAGCGGCCGAACGACGACCGGAAAGCACGGGGAGGAGTCGTACGCATGGCCGTCGACACGCCCAAGACCGAACCGGCGTACGCCGGTGCACTGCCCGCCGCCAAGCTGATGCTGTGGTGGGTGGCCTTCCTCTGGGTGCTGGAGGCCGTGGACACGGCCCTCGGCCACTCCCTGGACTCCTACGGCATCACCCCGCGGATCGGGGGCGAACTGCGGGACGTGGTCCCGGCGGCGTTCCTGCACGCCGGCTGGGACCACCTCGCCTCGAACACGGTCCCGCTGCTGGTCCTCGGCTTCCTCACCGCCGCCGCGGGGCTGCGCACCTTCCTCGGGGTGGTCCTGACGATCATCGTGGTCAGCGGGCTGGGGGTGTGGCTGGCCTCCCCGCCGAACACGGTCACCCTCGGCGCCTCGGGCGTGGTCTTCGGCCTGCTGGGCTACCTGCTGGTGCGCGGGCTGGTCGACCGCCGGCTGTGGGACCTGGCGATCGGCGTGGTGGTCGCGGTGCTGTACGGCTCGCTGCTGTGGGGCGTGCTGCCCACCGACTCCGGGGTCAGCTGGCAGGGCCACCTGCTCGGGCTGGTCGGCGGCGTCCTCGCGGCCTTCCTCTTCCGCCGCAGCCGTGCCGCCTGACCCCTCCCCTCCTACGGGGTGAGCCCGCGCACCACCAGGTCGAGCAGGGCGAAGCCGAAGAGGGCGATGCCGATGATCCCGTTGACCGTGAAGAAGGCGCGGTTCAGCCGGGACAGGTCGTGCGGGCGGACCACCCGGTGCTCGTAGCCGAAGGCGACCACGACCAGCAGCAGGCCCAGCCAGAGGAAGGGGCCGCCGTCGACGAGGACCGCGTACCAGGCGAACAGGGCCGTGGTCACCGCGTGGCAGACCCGGGCGCCCCAGAGCGCGGCGGGCACCCCGAAGCGGGCCGGGAAGGACAGCACGCCCTGCTCCCGGTCCGACTCCACGTCCTGGCAGGCGTAGATCAGGTCGAAGCCGCCGATCCAGATGCCGACGGCCAGGCCCAGCACCACCGCGTCCCAGGACCAGGCCCCGGTGACGGCGAGCCAGGCGCCGATCGGGCCCATCGCCTGCGCCAGGCCCAGGATGGCGTGCGGGAAGTGGGTGAACCGCTTGCCGTACGGGTACACCACCATCGGCACCACGGCGACCGGGGCCAGCGCCAGGCAGAGCGGGTTGAGCAGGGCCGCCGCGCCGAGGAACACCACCAGCGCGACGGCCGCACCGGTCCACGCGGAGCGCACCGACACCGCGCCGGTCACCAGTTCGCGGCCGGCGGTGCGCGGATTGCGGGCGTCGACCTCGCGGTCGATGATCCGGTTGGCGGCCATCGCGAAGGTCCGCAGCCCCACCATCGCCAGCGTGATCAGCAGCAGCGTCAGCCACTGCACGCCCCCGCCCTGCTGGAACATCGCGGTCAGCGCCGCCATGTACGCGAACGGCAGCGCGAAGACCGAGTGCTCGATCATCACCAGCCGCAGGAACGCCCGGACCCGACCGACCTCCGCGGGCCCGCGCCCGTCGAGGACGCCTCCGGCCGCCGACATCAGCGGTCCCCGCCCGGGCGGGGGGTGCGCACGGGGGTGCTCACAGCCCGTACTCCTTCCAACGGCGGTCGACCTTGGCCGCGGTCTCCGGATCGGAGGAGACCATCTCCGGCCAACCGCCGTCGCGGGTGTACCCCTCCTCGGGGAGCTTGCGGGTGGCGTCCAGCCCCAGCTTGCCGCCCCAGAACTTCTGGTAGGAGGCGTGGTCGAGGTGGTCGACGGGGCCCTCCACCAGGCTGATGTCCCGGGAGTAGTCGACGTTGCCCAGCGCCCGCCAGGCGACCTGTTCCAGGTCGTGGACGTCGCAGTCGGCGTCGACCACCACGATCAGCTTGGTCAGCGACATCATGTGGGCGCCCCAGATGGCGTGCATGACCTTCTGCGCGTGCTTCGGGTACTTCTTGTCGATCGCGACGATCGCGCAGTTGTGGAAGACGCCCGCCTCCGGCAGGTGGTAGTCCACGATGTCCGGCACGACGATCTTCAGCAGCGGCAGGAAGAACCGTTCGGTGGCCCGGCCCAGCGGACCGTCCTCGGTCGGCGGGCGGCCCACCACGATCGACTGGAGCAACGGGCGCTTGCGCATGGTGACGCAGTCGATGGTGAGCGCCGGGAAGTCCTCCTGCGGGGTGTAGAACCCGGTGTGGTCGCCGAAGGGGCCCTCCGGCAGCATCCGGCCCGGCTCCAGCCAGCCCTCCAGCACCACCTCCGCCTGCGCGGGCACCTGGAGCGGCACCGTCTTGCAGTCGACCATCTCCACCCGCTTGCCCTGGAGGAACCCGGCCAACAGGTACTCGTCGATGTCGCCGGGCAGCGGCGCCGAGGAGGCGTACGTCACGGCCGGCGGACAGCCGAAGGCAATGGCCACCGGCAGCCGTTCGCCGCGCCGGGCGGCCACCTGGTAGTGGTTGCGGCTGTCCTTGTGGATCTGCCAGTGCATGCCGATGGTGCGCTTATCGTGCCGCTGGAGCCGGTACAGGCCCAGGTTGCGCACCCCGCTCTCGGGGTCCTTGGTGTGGGTGAGGCCCAGGTTGAAGAAGGAGCCGCCGTCCTTCGGCCAGGTGAACAGGGCCGGCAGGGCGTCGAGGTCCACCTCGTCGCCGTGCAGCACGACCTCCTGGACGGGCCCCTCCTTGACCTTCCGCGGCGGCACGTGGGTCATCGCGCCCAGCTTGCCGAACGCCTCCCGCACCCCGACGAACCCGTTGGGCAGCTCGGGCTTCAGCAGCCCGCCGATCTTCTCGGTGATCTCCGTGTACGACTTCAGCCCCAGGGCCTTCAGCAGCCGGCGGTCCGTCCCGAAGACGTTCATCGCCAGCGGCATCGACGAGCCCTTGACGTTCTCGAAGAGCAGGGCCGGACCCTGGGCCTTCTGCACCCGGTCGACGATCTCGCCGACCTCCAGGTACGGATCGACCTCCGCCTTGATCCTCTTGAGATCGCCTTCGCGTTCGAGCGCCCTGAGCAGAGACCGGAGATCGTCGTAAGCCATGCTGTCCAGTATCCGGTACCGGTTACCCTGGCCCCGTCACCGGGGCCGCTACCACGGCTCTCCGCCGTTCGATGGGGATTTCGCCACATGCTCAGGTACCTGCCGTTCCTCCTCGTCCTGGCGCTGTGGATCTACGCGTTCATCGACTGCCTGAACACGCCGGAGGAGGAGGTCAAGCACCTCCCCAAGGTGGTCTGGGTGATCATCGTGCTGCTCTTCGGTCAGGTGCTCATCGGCCCGATCGCCTGGTTCGCGGCGGGCAAGGTCCGCAAGGGCGCGGGCGCCGGCGGCGGCCCGGGGCTGCGGGGGCGCGGAAGCCGCCCGCAGTGGGTGGCGCCCGACGACAACCCCGAGTTCCTCAAGTCCCTCGGCGAGGAGAACCGCCGCAGGGAAGCCCAGGCCCCCCGTGAGGAAGACACCGACGAAGGCACTCAGGACCCGGACGGCGACGCCCCCGGCAAGGGCAAGTAGTCACGCGGCCCCGGCGGGGCCGGACGGGGGTTCGGGGCCGCTCGCATCGGCTCCGAGCCCCCTTCCGACCGGCCGCCGGGGGACTCCCCTCAGGGGTCAGGGGCGCTGCTCCACCTTGTCGACGACCTCCCGGTCGAGGACCGCGGCGGTGCCCGTCACGTCGCCCTCCTCCAGCCCGTCCTCCGTCTCGCGGGTGGCCACCACGCGCTCGCCCAGGTACTCGAAGGTCTTCGGGTTGAAGATCAGCTGGGTCTGGAGGCCGTGCTCGTCCTCCCGGCTCACCGCGACGCCGGTGCGGCCCGCGGCGTCCTTGACGTCCTTGACCACCTCGACGGCCGGCAGCTTGGCGGCGGCCCGGTAGAGCGCGGCGCCCTGCGCCGGCGGCACCAGGGACTCGCGCACCAGGTCGCCGAAGGTGATGAACGCCTGGTGGTCCTTCTGGTTGTCGCCCTGCCGGTTCTTGTAGAGCCACTTCAGCATGGCGTCGGGGTCGGTCGGCAGGGTCGTCAGGTTGCGGTAGCTGGTGTTGGTGGCGAGGCCCGGCTTCTCGGCCTCCAGCTCGGTGCGGCCGTTGCGGTTCTCCTCGACGAGCAGCCCGGGACGCTTGCCGTCGACCGCGAACCACACCTCGCGGTCGTGCACCGGGTCCAGCTCGGGCTTCGAGGGCTTCTGGTCCGAGGCGGTGAGCTGCTGCGAGGAGTAGGCCACCCGGCTCTTGACGTACACGTACTGGTCGTCGCGGATCTCCGGGGCGTCCCGCTTGGCGGTCGCCAGGGCGATGTCCTCCAGCAGCGCCACCGCCTCGTCGGAGGTGTGCTTCACCGCGGTGTTCTGCTCGGCGCCGGAGGGCAGCGCCACCAGCACCCCACCGGCGACGGCGGCGGCTGCCGCACCGACCAGCACCGGTCGCAGCCAGGGGCGGCGGGCACGGGCGGTGCGCTCGGCGCGCGGGGTTTCCTGCCGGATCTCGGTCATCAGATGCTCCTTGAGGAGTCGGTGACGGCCCGGCGGAAGGTCCTTCTCGGGAAGTTCGCTCATCGGTTCCCCTCCTGGGTGGGCCCGGCCGCGGAGACGCGGCCACCTCTCATCTGTCCGTGGCGCACGAGGGGTTCCCGCGGTGCGGGAACCTCCGCGCCGACCTCGCCGACCGCCGCGGCGAGCTTCTTGCGGGCCCGCGACAGCCGGGACCGCACGGTCCCCACCGGCACCCCGAGGGCGGCAGCGGCGGAGGCGTAGTCGAGGCCCGACCACACGCACAGCGCCAGCACCTCCCGTTCCGCGCGGCGCAGCTTGGCGAGGGCGGCCCGCACCAGCGCCAGTTGCCGGGCGTCGTCGATGCGGTCGGCCAGCTCGTCGGCGAAGTCGGGCACCGCCTCGGCGCGCGGCAGCCGGGCGACGGCCGCCGCGTGCCGGCGGGCGGTGCGCCGGGTGTTGCGGGTGACGTTGGTGGCGACGCCCAGCAGCCAGGGCCGCAGGGAGCCGCCTTCGGGGTCGATCTTGGAGCGCAGTCGCCAAGCCTCCAGGAAGGTCAGTGAGACGACGTCCTCGGCCGAGGCCCAGTTGCCCGTCAGCCGGAATCCGTGGTTGTAGACGGAGCGGGCGTACGCGTCGAAGAGTTCGCCGAAGGCATCGGCGTCCCCCTCCCGCACGCGGGCCCGCAGCCGCCGCGTGTTGGTGTCCACGTCCCCTCACCTGTCCGGGCGCCGGCCCCGGGTTCCCGCACGGACGGGGCCGTGCCCCGTGAGCTGGGTCACGGGTTCCGAACTGGCGGCCCCACGCGACGGAAGGCGCCCCCCGTGGCGGGGACGCCTTCCGTACCGTTCCCGGTGGGTTACGCCGACCCGTCCTCCCGGCGGAGGCCCGCGACGAACGCGGACCAGGCCCCGGAGCCGAGCGAGAGCATCGGGCCGGTGCGCCACTTGGTGTCGCGCACGGCCACCTCGGTCGCCTCACCGGTGGGGTGGCGGGAGCACCGGGCCTCCACACAGTTCTCGTCCGGCATCGAGTATGACGACACGGCCCACGTCTCAGTGATCATGATTCCTTGTAGCCCTTCGCTGCATCGGCCAAGGCTTGACGGGTCGCGTCCTCATCAAGCGCAGCTGACAGGATTCCCTCGAACGCCTCCTCATACTGCCGCACCTCGAACGGCTTGTCGTGGTACCAGCTACCGGCGAAGCTCTCCACGAACACCGTGGTTGGCTCGTGGATCGCGCCGCCGGGGGTCGCCGGAAACCGCAGGATGACGAAGTTGCCGCTGTAGAGCCCCGGGTGGGGACCCGCTCCCAGCGGGATCATCCGCACCGAGATGCCGGGCAGTCGGGAGACGTAGACGATGTGGGCCAACTGCGTCGCCATCATGTCCGGCCCGCCCATGGGGGTCCGGACCGCCGTCTCGGACAGCACGACGGAGAAGGCGAACGGGGGCAGTCGGCGCGTGAGGATCGCCTGCCGCGTCAGACGGAAGGCGACACGTCGTTCGACCTCTTCGGTGGGCAGCTCCGGGCGGTGCGACCGGATGACGGCCGCCGTGTAGTCAGCGGTCTGGAACAGCCCGGGGATGAGGGAGTCCTCGTAGGTGGAGATGTGATCGGCGCTCTGCTCCATCCCCGCGTAGACCGCGGTGACGCCAGGCACTTTGCTGCTCTGCCACCACGCCGCCGCGCGACTCTCCCGGGTCAGGGCGACCAGCGCCTCCATCACCTCCGGGGTCGCGCCGTAGAACCCGCACAGGACTTCCACGTCGGGTGTTTTCATCGGGGTCTGTCCGGTCTCCATCCGCCAGACGGTGACCTCGGCCTTGTCGATCCGTTTCGCCGCCGCCCGCAGGGTGATTCCGGCTGCCTCCCGTAGCGCTCTGAGGTTCCGCCCCACCTGGCGCTGCGGTACCGACGATCCCCGCATCCCGCGCCCTCCTCTTCTTTCCTTGCGTTCGCCGTGAAAGGTCGGCGCCTTCTTGGTGAAAGGCCAACCCCGTCACAGCGAAAGATCGCACTCACTTTCGGTCACTTTTCCATGGCCGACAGTCACGGAGTCTTGCACGGAGTTGAGGCTCGCGGAAGGGTGAAATCACTGCACGTGAGCAGGTGTTGACCATACGCGCACGATCAAGGGAGACGAGACGCATGGACGACGACGAAGCACGCCACGTCTTCGCGGACGCCCGGCGGAAGGAGGCCGAGGAGGTCCGTCGCCTCCTGAACACCGAGGCAGCCGCGGCCGGCGTCCACGTCCGGGCCACCGTCCAGTCCGAGCCCGGCGGCAACCGCCTCTGCATCAACCCGGGTTGGCTCAGTCTCACCGAGGCGCAGACCCTCGCCCAGGCGCTGAGCGTCTACCGCGAGTCCCGGAGGGTGAGGTGAACAGCCGCCGTCATCCGGCCGGCAGCGGGGCGCCCGCCCGTCGGGGGCCTCGTGGCGGACCGGCGGGAGCGGGCAGTTCCTCGATCTGGGCTGCGGCATTCCGCACCAGCCGAACCTTCACCACCTGGTCCCGCACGGCTCTCCCGTGATCTACGTCGACCGCGACCCCGCCCGCCGTGCAGCCCCCGACGAAGTCGCGGACATCAGCCGGGTGCCTTTGCGTGACGTTCTTCCACTACGTCCCCGACGGGTTCTATCTGCCTGTTCAGCAGTACCTCGATACCAGGTCCAGCCGTCCGGAACAGGCTGCTTCGGCGGCGGCACAGCCCTCAAGACGGGCCGATTCATGGGCGGTCCTCTGGAGGGTCGCGTTGATTTTGGTGAGGGACAGGGACCACGAAACGAGATCGGTAGGGTGACGAAGTGACTACGGTACGAGACAAGAACATTGATGAGGAAGCTGCCTCGTTGCGGGCGGCCATGGTGCGAGAGCTGCGCGATCTGGGAGCGATCACCTCTGACTCCGTCGCTGGCGCGGTAGCCGCCGTGCCCCGGCATCTGTTCGCCGTGGGTGAGCCGCTGGAGGCCGCGTACGCTGCCAACCAGGCTCTGGTGATCAAGCGCGATGAGGACGGCACGGCCCTCAGCTCGCTCTCGGCCGCCCACATTCAGGCGGTGATGCTGGAACAGGCCGGGATCGAAGCCGGTATGCGAGTCCTCGAAGTCGGCTCCGGCGGCTACAACGCCGCGCTGATCGCCGAACTCGTCGGCAAGGGAGGCGCGTCGATCTCGGTAGACATTGATGCGGAGATCGTCGAGCGCGCCCGCACGTGCCTGGACGCGGCAGGGTACGAACAGGTCGAGGTAGTGCGGGCCGATGCCGTCGCCGGGGTGCCGGAGCTGGCGCCGTTCGACCGCATCATCGTCACTGCCGGGGCCTGGGACATCCCGTCGGCGTGGCTGGACCAGCTCTCCGAGCGGGGCCGGATCGTCGTCCCGCTCCGGATGCGCGGGCTCACCCGGTCGATCGCGTTCGACGGCCCCGACGGCCCCGAGGCCGAGCTGGTCAGCGACAGCTACCGTCTGTGCGGCTTCGTCCCCATGCAGGGGGCCAGCGCGTACACCGAGCGGCTCGTCCACGTCACCGAAGGACTTGCGCTGCGGGTTGATGACCAGAAGCAGGACTTCGACATCGACGCCTTGGCCGCAGCCGTCCGCTCGCCCCGGCTGGAGGTGTGGTCGGGTGCAGCCTTCGATCTGCCGGACGAGCTGGAACTGTTCCTGGCGACGAGCACGCCGGAGATGGTGATGCTCCACGGAAGCAAGGACCTGGTCGATCAGGGCCTTCTCGCGCTGTCGGTGACGCGTGGTGTGCCGGCGCTGGTCAGCGGAGGCAGCTTCGCGTACCGCACCAAGCGGCGGAACGAGGAAACCGGCGGGTTCGAAAGCGGCGTGCTCGCCCACGGGCCCGAAGCCGAACTGGTCGCGGCTCGCTACGTCGAGTTGCTGCGCCGGTGGGCGTCGGACCATCAGCGGCGCGGCGCGGCGCGCATCTCGTACCGGCCGCTGCCCGCCGGTACGGCTGAACCGTCCCAGGGGATCGTGGCGAAGCAGCTCGGAGCCGTCGCCTTCTCCTGGTCATAGACTCCCCGCCCTCCTGCGGCATCGCCACGGGGCACGGGGCATTCGCACCACCCATCTATCAGGGAGGTTGTTGTGTCCGTTCAGCAGATAGAGAACGCCGAGGTTGCTCCGCGCCCGCAGGAGGCGGGCGAGCAGGAGAGCTTCGGGGACTGGGATCTGGATGTCTCGATCGTGGAGTCCGGCCCGTCGGCCGACCGGCTCATCAGGATGACCGACGACGGCTGCGGTGTGACCTGCGAGTCCGCCTGCTCGACCACCTGCCCGTAGCGGTCCACCGAGGTACTGAACGCGGCGCCCGGCCAGCTCGGCCGGGCGCCGCCCTCCACGATGGGAGTTGGCGGTGTACGCGCACGTCGATGCCGCGCTTCTGCGGGCCGGGGCCTGGCCTCCGGATGATCTCGTTCAACAGTGGCCCGACCCTTCGGGAGACACGAATTCCTGGCGGGCGTGGCTGGGGCACACCCTTCGGATACCCGGGTTCGCGGAGGCTCTGGAGCAGGCCAGTCCGGTGCTGGCTCGCCGTGTCCGGGACATCTGCGAGGGGCGCCACCTGCCCGGCCCCGCGGCGCGGAAGGCGACGTTCGCCGTCCTGCGGTACCTGCTGCGGGCGTCCAGCAGGGCTACCCCGTTCGGTTTCTTCGCCGGGGTGGCAACGGTGCGATTAGCTGACGCGGCGGCCGTGCGTATCGGCTCTGAGCACCGTGCAGTCGTCAGACCCGACGCGGTGTGGCTGAGCACGGTGATCGAGCAGTTAGAAGCGGATGGTGATCTCCTGCCGCTGCTGACCGTCCAGACTCATACGTTGGTGGCGGAAGAGGACGGACACCTGGTGCTCGGACACCGGGGAACCGGTGGCTCGGGCGGCGCTCCGGCCCGGGTGCAGATCCGTGCCACCCCACCCGTCAGAGCGGCCTTGGGTGCTGCCCGCCGTCCCATACGGGTCGCAGACCTCGTCTCCGAGCTGACCGGCGACTTCCCCCGCGTGCCCGCCAAGGTCATCGGCAAGCTTGTGGTGGATCTGACGGCCCAGCGCTTCCTGGTCACCAACCTCCGCTCTCCGAGCACCGTGGCCCACCCGCTGGACCACCTCCTGACCGCCCTCGACATGGCGGGAGCCGAGGACAGCCCCACCGTCACGCGGCTGCGGTCGCTGACCAACGCTCTGGCCCGGACCTGCACCACCTACTCCGAGGGTGCGGGACACCGGGCCCGGCTCTCCACCCAGATGCGGGACATCGCCCCCAGTTCTGCGGCAACGCTAGGGGTCGACCTGCGCATCGACGGAGAGGCAACGGTCCCGTCCGTGGTCGCCGACGAAGCGGCACGCGCCGCAACAGCACTCGTACGGCTGGCCCGCCAACCCTTTCTCAGCCGCGCGTGGGCAAGCTGGCACGGCCGCTTCCTGGAACGCTACGGTCCCCGTGCCTTGGTGCCGGTACTGGACGCGGTGAACGGAGATACCGGCCTGGGCTTCCCGGCCGGGTTTCTCGGCGGACCGCCCATGCCAACGAACCCTCCGTTGTCCAAGCGGGACGGGAAGCTGCTCGCACTCGCCCAGAACGCGGCCCTGCGCCGTCAGCACGAGGTCGTGGTGGACGACGCCATGATCACCGATCTCGCGGTGACCACCCCCGATACCGGTGTCCAGCCGACGACAGAGCTGATCACCCGGGTCAACGCCTCCAGCATCAAGACCCTCACGGACGGGGAGTTCACACTCGCGGTCACCGGAGTATCCCGGACAGCCGGGACGGTGACGGGACGGTTCCTCCACCTCCTCGACGCCGACGACCGCGACCGGATGACGAAGGCGTACGCGACCGCGGCGACCGCGACCGACGGTGCCCTGTCCGTACAGATCTCCGCGGCCCCGCTCCACTCGTCCACCGAGAACGTCTCCCGCGTACCGATGGTGATGCCCGCGGTCCTCGCCCTGGGCGAGTGCAGCAACCACGACGGTGAACAGGTACTCGTGGACGACATTGCGGTGACCGCCGATGTCCACCGCCTCTATCTGGTCTCGCGGTCCCGGCGCCGCCCCCTGGAATTCGTGACGCTCAATGCGGTCGAACCGGTGCACCGTACGCATCCGCTGGTTCGGTTCCTGACCGAGGCTACCCATGCGATGAGCACACCGTGCGCGGTCTTCGACTGGGGCGCCGCGACGACGCTGCCGTTCCTCCCCGCAGTGCGCTATGGCCGCACAGTCCTGTCCCCGGCCCGGTGGCTGCTCACGGCCGCCGACCTCGCCGCCCACGAGAGCGACCAACCGCAGTGGGACATTTCCCTGACCGAGTGGCGGGATCAGGTCGCCGCTCCGAGCACGGTGTACGTCGGCGACGGTGACCAGCGCCTCCGACTCGACCTGAACGAACCCGCGCACCGAGTGCTACTCCGCGCGCAAATGCAGGGTTCCGGCACCGCTGTGCTGCGCGCGGTGGCGGCGCCGGATGCAGGATGGATCGGCGGCCGGCCCCACGAACTGGTCGTCCCCCTTACTCGTACCGGACGAGGGGAAAGGGCACCGTGGTGGCTGGGAGGTGAACCGGGCCCAGGGAACAGGGACGGTCATCTTCCCGGCTGTGGCGGCCGGTTCTTCGTCAAGCTCTACGCCCGTCCCGAACGCCACGGCGGCATCCTGCGTCGGCTGCCCGAACTGTTCACAGAAATCGGGGGCACACCGCGGTGGTGGTTCCTGCCCTACCACGACCCCGACGAACACGTGCGGCTCCGCCTCGTCGTGCCAGCCGACCGTGCCGCCGACGCCCCGGAGGCGATCGGCGGCTGGACCCGCGAACTGCGCCAGGTCGGGCTGCTCTCCCGGGCACAGTGGGACACCGACTTTCCCGAGACCGCCCGCTTCGGCGGTACCACGGCGCTCGACGCCGCCGAGGCGTTCTTCGCGGCGGACTCCGAGGCCGTCATCGCACAGATCGAGTCCGGCACGGCGAGCGGTGGCCCCTCGCCCCAGGCCCTGACCGCTGCCAGCATGCTCGACCTCACCATCGGCATGGTCGGGAGCCCCGCCGACGCGATGGCCTGGCTGATCAGCCACACCCACACCACCAGCACCCCGCCCGCCCGCAGTGTGTACGAGCAAGCAGTCACCCTCAGCAACCCGTACGACCAAAGCGCCCTGGCCCGGCAGCCCGAAGGTGGGCGAATCGCTGCCCTCTGGGCCCGGCGGCGCACGGCCCTGACCCACTACAGGGCCGCGCTCGCTCGGGCAGGCATGGCCGATGCGACCGTATTCCTGCCCGAGCTGCTGCACCTGCACCACACCCGCGCCGCCGGGATCGACCTCACCGCCGAGGGTCGGTGCCTGCACCTCGCCCGTGCCGCCGCGCTGAGCTGGACCGCCCGCGGAAGGAAGGTGTCGTGAGACCGATGTCCAAGGCGCTCGCCGCCGCAGACGACCTCGCCGCCGAGCTGGCCGACCCGCGCACGGTCGGCCCTGAGACCGGCCCGGGACGTGCATGGCCACAGTCGCTGGCCGGTGGCGCGGCGGGCATCGCCTTGCTCCACGTCGTGCGGGCCCGCACCGGGCACGGCGACTGGAACGCCGCCCGCATCTGGCTGTCCCGGGCGGCTTCCGACGACCTCACCGCCGCCCCCAACGCGGGCCTCTACCTCGGCGCCCCCGCGCTCGCCTTCGTCCTGCACACCGCCGCAGGCTCGACCGGCCGCTACCGCAACGCGCTGGAAAGGCTGGACGACGCCACCATCTCGATCACCAGGCGGCGTCTGGCTGAGGCCCACGCCCGTATCGACCGTGGCGAACGGCCCGTCATGAAGGAGTTCGACCTGATCCGCGGACTCACCGGGTTCGCCGCCTACCACCTTGCCCGCCACCCGGATCACGAGATCACCGCCGACGTGCTGGCCTACCTTGCACGGCTCACCGAACCGCTGCCGGACCGGCCCGCCCTGCCCCCGTGGTGGACCGACGTGTCCCCCGACGGCGAGCCGGCCCCGGAGTTGCCCGGAGGCCACGGCAACTTCGGGATGGCCCACGGCATCGGCGCAGCCCTGTCTGTCATGTCGCTGGCGCTCCTGCACGGCTCCGGCACACCGGAACTGGCTGAGGCCGTTGGCCGGATCTGTGCCTGGACCGACCAGTGGCGGCAGTACGGCCCGACCGGGCCTTGGTGGCCTGGGTTCATCTCGGCCGAGCAGGCGATCAGGGGGCACGTCGAAGCGGGCCTCCGGCCGCGGCCATCATGGTGCTACGGCGTGAGCGGCACTGCCCGAGCACAGCAACTCGCCGGTCTCGCAATGGGCGAACCCGCCCGCGTGCGCGACGCTGAGAAGGCGATGCTCGCCGCACTGCGCGACCCGGCCCAACTGGACCAGGTTTCCGGCATCGGCCTGTGTCACGGGACGGCCGGGCTGCTCCACGCCGCGTGGCGGATGGCCGACCAGACCGGAAACCCTGCCATCACAGCCGAACTACCGCAGATCGTGCATCGGTTGACGGCCGCACTCGACCGGCCTGACCGCGACTCCGAACTACTCGACGGCACCGCCGGCGCGGCCCTGGTGCTGCACACCGTCGGCACCGGCACCGCCTCAGCACCGTACTGGGACACCTTCCTCGCTTTGGCCTGATCCCCTGGAGACGTCATGGACACCCCCGTGTGGCAGCAGGTGAACATCGCCTTCCCCGACTGGACCCGCGCCGAGACGACTGCCCTCGCCCACCTCGTCCCGCTGATCCTCACCGCTGAGGACGAAGGCTCGGTCACCGCGTGGTTCCACATCCGCAAACGCCCCTGCTGGCGCCTCCGCTACCGGCCGTCGGCCCATGCGCCCCTGCGGATCGGCCAGGGCCTGGACGCGCTGACCGGCGCCGGGCACGTCACCGGCTGGACTCCGATCGTCTACGAACCCGAAGTCCACGCTTTCGGAGGCGCCGAAGCCATGGAGACGGCCCACCGCTTCTTCCACCATGACAGCCGTGGCCTGCTCACGTACCTCCGCAACGAGGACCAGGCCGCGGGCGGGCACCGCCGGGAGAGGTCCCTCCTCCTGTGCAGCATCCTGATGCGCGCGGCCGGCCTGGACTGGTACGAACAGGGCGACGTCTGGGCACGCGTCGCAGCCCACCGACCCCTACCCGCCGGCCAGCAGCAGAGCACAGCCCGACAGCGCGCCGCCGTACACCGGCTGATCACCGTGGACGCTGAACGCGACACCGGCGAAAACCGGCTCCTGGCCCACCCCGCGAAGTGGGCTCGCGCCTACACCACGGTCGGCCAGGAACTGAACCACCTCATGGCATCCGGAGCACTCCACCGGGGACTGCGCGAAGTCGTGGCCCACCACATCATCTTCGCGTGGAACCGGATCGGGCTGCCCTACACCGCCCAAGCCGCCCTCGCCGCCACCGCCAAAACCGTCGTCTTCGGCCCGGCCCCTACCAGTGCAACCGCCACCGCGCCCGGCTCCGCCTCGACCCCCCGCTGACCAGCCTCGGCCCACCCAACCACCGAGGGGAACCCATGGACCCGTACGGCCGCGTCGCCCAGCGATTCCCGCTCGTCGCCCGACCACGTCCCGCCTGCCTACCACTGGTCGAACGTGTCCACACGCTGTGCGACCTCGCCCAGACGGCCGCCCGGCGCGACGACCCGTCGCGGGCCTCCGCCGTCTACAACCAGTCGGCTCTTCTCGCCTCCGACGTCGGCCTCCCCACCCTCGCCCGAGATCTGTGCCGCCACCACGCCGACGCCTACCTCCACGCCGGCCCGCTCCCCAGCCGAAGCGCCATCCGAGCGCTCGAACCTGTCGTCAACCTCGCCCGCCTCCACATCCGTGCCGGCAGGGGGCACACCGCCCGACAGCACCTCCTCACCCTGTACGAAGCGGTCGGAGCGAACTCGCACGCACACATCGACAGCGTCACCGTCCCCGCACACCTCACGGCGACCGCGGAAGACCGCCGCGAAGTCCGGAACTGGCTGTGGACCGTACTCCTCGCTGACGGCGCACGAGCGCTCACGACCCAAGGCCGGTGGACTGACGCACTCACCCATGTCGAGGAACACCGCGGGGTGGGCAAACGGATGCTCGACGGCCGACAGATCTCCGTTCTCGCCGCGCTCACCGCAGACGACCCGACCCGAGCCGCCGCCCTCCTCCACCGCACCATGCCTGGCGAACCCTGGGAACAGGTCGTGACAGCGTGTCTCACCGCGCTAGGTCACCGCGCCACCCGGCAAACCGCTCACCACGATGAGGACAGGCTCGTGAGCATGTACGAAGCGCTGGAACCCGGCCCCGGCACGACCGTGTTCAACATCCGCCTGGGACTGACCGTCCTGGACATCATCGGGACCGACGCCTCCACCGCACGTCGCGTCACAGACGCGCTGTATCGCCGGACAATCAAACAGAACGACGGGTACGCCGCCCTTGAGAATCTGCAGCACCCCGGCTTCACCGCTCTCGTCACCGTAGGACAGCGAGGGGAGTGCCGAGAGATCCTGGACACGTGCGCCCTCGGGGACGGCAAGCTCCCCAGCGAGCTTCGCGCACAACTCACAGCAGCACTCCATACGAGCGACCACACGATCCGGAACAGCGTCCCGACACTCAAGGTTGGCGGGCTGCGGCTGCAACGACCGTCCGACGGCTGAACCATGCCGAGCCAAGGCGTTGTCGCTGCCGGGGAGAGACAACTGACGTGTCCGCCCGCCGAGCCCCGTCCCCCGGACCTACCCTCGCTCGAATGGAGACCACCGTGACACCCGATTCCCCCTCCACCACCCTGCGCGAGGCCCTGACGGACCGCCTGGTCGACAGCGGTCACCTGCGCAGCCCTGCTGTGATCGACGCGTTCCGCACCACCAACCGCCACGAGTTCCCTGCCCGGCGTCGACCTGGAGGCGGCGTACAAGGAGGACGCGGTGCCGATCAAGCACGACGAGGACGGAGAGATGATCTCCTGCATCTCCGCGCCCTCGATCGTCGCCACCCAGCTCGAACAACTCGGCGCGCAGCCCGGGCACACGATTTTGGAGGCCGGGGCCGCCACCGGGTACAACGCCAGTCTGCTGGGTCGGCTCGTCGCCCCGGGCGGGCACGTGTGGACCGTGGACGTGGACCGGGACCTGGTGAAGGGCGCAGAGAAGAACCTGGCTCGGGCGGGGGCCGACAACGTGACCGCTGTGCTGGGTGACGGTGCCGCAGGGCTTCCTGAGCACGCTCCGTTCGACCGCATCCAGTTCACCGTGGGCGCCGGCGATATCCCGGTGAAGCTCCTCGACCAGCTCGCCCCCGGCGGCCGGCTGGTCCTGCCGATGCGCATCCGCGGCAGCATCTTCCGCAGCTTCGCCTTCGAACGCGACGGGGACGTCTGGAAGACCGTGTCCTGCGAGATGGCGACCTTCATCCCGCTGCGCAAGGGCGTCTGCGACGACATCTACACCCGCGTGCGCATGGAGGGCGAGGGCAACGTCCACCTGGAGACCTTCAGCGAACAGGAAGTGGACCGCGACGCGATCCGCACCGTGCTCGACCAGAAGCAGTCCAAGGTCTACACCGGGGTGAAGCTCCGCCAGGGCGACCCCTTCGAGTGGATGTACCTCTACCTCGCCTTCGTACTGCCGAACGGCCTGTCCCGCTTGCCCGGCTCCCGCCCCGGTTTCACGCCGCATTTCGGCTGGGGCTCCATGGCCGCGCTCGACGGTGACTCCCTCGCCTACCTGACCATCCGGGAGGGCGAGGACGACACGGGCCGGTTCTGGGAGATCGGCGTCATCGGCCACGGCTCCCGCGCCGCCGAGCTGGCCGAACACCTCGCGGGCGCGATCCGCGACTGGGAAGAAGGCTGGGGCAACACCGCACCGGACCCCACGTTCCGCATGGCCGTCGGCGACGCCCGCCACCAGCTCACGGCCGCAGACCCACGGTTCGTCATCGACAAGACCTACAGCCGCCTCACCGTCGACTGGCCCCGCAAGGGCTGACCAGCAACTCAGCTCGGTAGTCACCATTGCAGGGCTCGACAACAAACCACTCTCCGCCCGGCATGTCCACAGCATCACGAATGCCGTCGAGAAGGCCGAAGACAAGCTCGGCCGTCTCATCTGAAGGCGAACCGCCCCGAGTGAAGTGGAGACTCGATTCGAACGGGGCCGGCCCGCATGACCTGGGTCATGCGGGCCGGCCCCGGTGGCACTGTCGGCGGGTCAGACGCCCGAGTACGAGTGCTTGCTGGTGACGAAGATGTTGACGCCGTAGTAGTTGAACAGCCAGCAGCCGAAGGCGATCAGCGCCAGGTAGGCGGCCTTGCGGCCCTTCCAGCCGGCGGTGGCCCGGGCGTGCAGGTAGCAGGCGTAGGCGACCCAGGTGATGAAGGCCCAGGTCTCCTTGGGGTCCCAGCCCCAGTAGCGGCCCCAGGAGTCACCGGCCCAGATGGCGCCGGCGATGATGGTGAACGTCCAGAGCGGGAAGACGGCCGCGTTGATCCGGTAGGCGAACTTGTCGAGGGAGGCGGAGGCGGGCAGCCGCTCCAGCACCGACCGCGCGAAGGAGCCGGGCTCCCCGCCCTTGGCGAGCTTGTTCTCGTAGGAGTCGCGGAAGAGGTACAGGACCGTCGTCACGGCGCCCAGGTAGAACACGGCGCCGCAGAGGATGGCGGTGGAGACGTGGATCCACATCCAGTACGACTGGAGGGCGGGCACCAGCTGCGCGCTGTCGGTGTACAGGACGGTGACGGCGACCCCGAGGTCCAGCAGGACGACCGTGGTCAGCGGCAGTCCGATCCAGCGCACCTTCTGCCGCGCGAGCAGGAACGCCAGGTACACCCCGGTGGCCACGCAGGAGAACGTCACGTTGAACTCGTACATGTTGCCCCAGGGGGCGCGCTGCACGGAGAGGGCGCGGGTGACCACGCCGCCCGCGTGCACCAGGAACCCGACGACGCTGAGCGCGATCGCGATCCGCCCGTAGAGGTCGCCCTTGTACGTGCCGCCCGCGGCGCCCGGCCCGTCCGGGACGTCCCGGGTGCCGGCGGCGACCCGGGTGACGACCTTCGGCCGCTCCAGGGTCGTGGTGGCGCCGGCGGACTTCACGGTGACGGCGGGGGCGGCGGAGCGTGCCGTGGTGGTGAGCGAGGCGGCGGTGCGGCCGACCTTGCTGCGACTGCCGAAGATCCACTCGGCGATGTAGGTGAGGAAGGCCAGGGTGTAGACGGCCATCGCCGAGTACACCAGCACGTTGCTGGTGCTGGCGAGGTCGTGGTTGGTCGCGGCGAGGATCACGGGTTGGCCCCTTCGGCAGGATCGGCGGGGGAGGTGGCGGAGGCGTCGGCTGGGGGGTCGGTGCGTTCGGGGGCGGTGGGCGCGCGGTCGTGCAGCGCCCCGGTGAGTTCGGCGAGTTCCTCGGGGACCTTCGCGGACTCGCTGCGACCGAGCCCGGCCAGTTCCACCACGGTCACCCCGTCCGGGCCGGTGGCGGCCCGCACCCAGACCCGGCGGCGCTGGATGAACAGCGAGCCGGCGAGGCCGACGATCGCGGCGATGGAGCCGCCGAGGGCCCAGCCGCTGCCGGGCTCCCGGGTGATCTGGAACCCGGCCCACTCCTGGATCTCCTCCTCGAAGGTGATCGAGCCGGCGCCGCCGGGGAGCTTCATGGTCTCGCCGGGCCGCAGCATCTGCTTGAACAACTCGCCGTTCTCGTCCTTGAACTCCTTCATCTTCTTCTTGTTCAGCTGGTAGACGCTCTGCGGGATGCCCGAGTCGACGCCGAGGGAACCGTGGTAGGCGGAGAGGGCCATCACCGGGTAGTCCAGGGCCGGGAACTGGGAGACCATCTGGCCCATGCCGGCGCCCGCGAAGGTCGGCACGAAGAAGGCGTTGAAGCCGAGCTGCTCCTTGTCGCCCTTCTTGTTCACGTAGCCGTCCATCACCTTGATCGCGCCGGAGGAGGTGACGTTGGCGTCCAGCGGCAGCAGCGGCACCGGCTCCCGGAAGACGACCTTGCCCTTCGGGTCGCGCACCGTGACCACGGGCGCGTAGCCGTGGCTGACCAGGTACACCTTGGCGCCGTCGATCTCCAGCGGCTTGTTGACCTTGATGGTCGCCTTCTTCTCGGGCCCGTCGGCGCCCTCGCTGTAGACCACGTCGGCCTTGAAGGTGGTCGGGGTGCCGCGGGTGGGGCCGGTGCGCTCGTAGGTGCCCTCGAACTTCTCGAACCGGAAGCTGAAGGGCGTCAGGTCGTCCGGGACGAAGAGGTTGCCGGACTTGAAGTCGTCGTAGTGCAGGATCGTGTTGGAGAACCCGCCGCCCGGCACGATCAGCTTGTTGCCCTCGTAGCGCAGCAGCTGGCCGGCGCCGAAGGCCACCAGCATCACGATCAGCGACACGTGGAAGACCAGGTTGCCGGCCTCGCGCAGATAGCCCTTCTCGGCGGCGACGGCGTCCCCGACGAGGTGGGCCCGGAACCGGCGCTTCTTCAGCAGCGCCAGCGCCAGCGCGCGGACCTCCTCCGGGTCGGTCTCGGTGCGCCAGGTGGCGTACGCCGGCAGCCGGGTGAGGCGCTTGGGCGCGCCCGGCGGGCGGCTGCGGAGCTGGCCGACGAACTGCCAGGTGCGCGGGACGATGCAGCCGATCAGCGAGACGAACAGCAGGATGTAGATCGCGGAGAACCACACCGAGCCGTACACGTTGAACAGGCCCACCGCGTCGTAGAAGGACGCGAGGTTCGGGCTCTCCCTGCGGAGGTCGTCGATCCGGAAGTCGTCGGTGCCGCGCTGCGGGATCAACGAGCCGGGGATGGCGGCCAGCGACAGCAGCAGGAGCAGCAGCAGCGCCACCCGCATCGAGGTCAGCTGGCGCCAGAACCAGCGGGCCCAACCGATCACCCCGAGCGCGGGGAGGTTGGGCGCCTCCTCCCGGGGGGCCGTGCTGAGCTGCGCGCCGGCGGCGTGGAGGTCGTCGCCTCCGGGCGCGTCGGGCTTGGCCTTGGTGTCACTCATCCGTTCAGATCCCCACCGTGAAGCCGTTCGACCACACCTGCATCTGCTGGATCATGAGGTTCCAGACGCCCGTCAGCATCAGCAGACCGGTCACGATCATCATTACGCCGCCGATCCGCATCACCCAGACGTAGTGCCGCTTGACCCAGTCGAAGGCGCCCATCGCCTTGCGGAAGGCCACGGCGGCGAG
Organism: Streptomyces sp. NPDC002490; assembly: GCF_040296045.1. Lineage (NCBI taxonomy): Bacteria > Bacillati > Actinomycetota > Actinomycetes > Kitasatosporales > Streptomycetaceae > Streptomyces > Streptomyces sp. NPDC002490. The sequence continues at coordinate 42,698 of NZ_JBEOWM010000038.1, forward strand.
GACGAGGGGCAGCCCGAGTCCGAGACAGTACGCCACGGTCAGGACGGCTCCGCGGCCGGCGCTGCCCTGTTGGAGGGAGAGCGTGGTGACGGCGGACAGTGCCGGTCCCATGCAGGGCGTCCAGCCGACGCCGAACATCGCGCCCAGCAGGGGGGCGCCGGCGAGCCCGGCGGCGGGCTTGCGGTGGAAGCGGAACTCCCGCCGGGTCAGCCAGGGCATGCCGCCCATGAAGAAGAAGCCCATCAGCACCATGACGGCGCCGAGGATCCGGTTGATGACCTCCTGTTGGGCCTGGAGGTCCTGGCCGAAGTATCCGAACAGGGCCCCGCCGGAGACGAACACCGCGGTGAAGCCGAGCACGAACAGCGAGGCCCCCGCGACCATCCGGCCGCGCTTGGCCTCGGCCAGGTCGGTGCCGCCGATGCCGGTGACGTAGCTGAGGTAGCCGGGGACCAGCGGGAGCACGCAGGGCGAGAAGAAGGAGACCAGCCCGGCGAGCAGGGCGATGGGCAGGGCGAGCAGCAGGGCGCCGCTCATGACGGTCTGGTTGGGGTCCGCGATCTCCACGGCGAGGAGGGGACCCGTGGCGAAGGAGGTCACCGGGTCACTTCTTCTCCGCGAGCACGGGGTCGATCATCTTCCGCAGCTTCTCCTCGCTGAGCGGGGTGAGCGCGCGGGCGGCGACCCGGCCCTCCCGGTCGAGCACCAGCGTGGAGGGGATGGCCTGCGGGTTGAGGGTGCCCTTGGGGAAGCGGAGCATCAGCTTCCCCATCGGGTCGTACAGGCTCGGGTAGGTGACGCCGAAGCTCTCCTCGAACGCCTTCGCCGGGGCCTGGCTGGTGTCACGGGTGTTGATGCCGACGAACTCGACGCCCTGGGACTTGGTCTCCTTGGACACCTTCTGGAAGGAGGGTGCCTCCGCCCGGCAGGGCGGGCACCAGGAGCCCCAGACGTTGAGGACGACGACCTTGCCCCGGTGGTCGGCGAGGTCGAGCCGCTCGCCCTCCAGGGTCTCGCCGTCGATCTTCGGGGCGGGCCCGCGCTCGTCGGCGGCCAGGGTGGCGATGCCGTCCTTTCCGGCCACGAAGTTGGTGCCGCCGGCCCCTCCCGCGGTGCCGCCGGAGGAGCAGGCGGTGAGCAGCAGGGCGGCGGAGGCGGTGACGGCGGTGAGCGCCGCGGCCCGGCCGCGGCGCCCGCCCGTGCCTCGGACGGCGGCCCCGGAGCGACGACGGCGAACGCCCGGGAAGGGGGTGCGGGGTGCTGCGGCTGGGCTCTGCGGGGCACGGCGGACGGCACTCATGTGAAAAGTTTCGCATGCCCGATTCGGGGATCTTCCGCACCCCCCTGGAGGGGTCGAACGCCCATGTCGGACGGGGTGCGGGGAAGGTCGACCGCCCTGCTCGGCGGGGGTTTTCGGCCCCGCGCGGAACCCGTCCGACCGGTCAGCGGCCGGTGCCGGGCGTCCGCGTGGTGGAGGTGGTGGCGGGTGTTCCCGCCAGGTGGGTGCGCCAGCCTCCGGCGGGCGGCTGGCCCACCTCCAGGGCGCGCAACCGGTCGAGGACGGCGGGCGGCTGGACGTCCAGCCAGTCCACGAGTTGCCGGAAGGAGACCAGGCGCACGTCCTTGCGGCCGGCGATGCGCTTCACCGCGTTCTCGACGGCGTCCATGTAGATGCCGCCGTTCCACTGCTCGAAGTGGTTGCCGATGAACAGGGGCGCGCGGTTGGTCTCGTAGGCGCGGCGGAAGCCGGCGAGGAAGGCGTCGGTGGCCTGTTCGCGCCAGCGGGCGCGGTGCCGGACGGGGCCGTTGGTGGCGTTGCCGGACTGGTTGACCATGAGGTTGTAGTCCATGGAGAGCACCTCGAAGCCGCGCCCGGGGAAGGGGATCGCCTGGAGCGGCAGGTCCCACAGGCCGCCCCGCTTGACCGGCCAGCGCTGGGTGCCGCCCGGGGAGGAGGAGTCGTAGCGCCAGCCCAGTGCGCGGGCGGCGGGCAGCAGGGCGTCCCGGCCGAGCAGGCACGGGGTGCGGGAGCCGACCAGTTCCTTCTCGTAGTCGAAGGGCAGCGGGGGTATGTCGTCCCAGCCGGTGTGGGTGCGCCACCGGGTGACGAAGTCCTTGGCCTGTCGGATCTCGCTGCGCCACTGGGTCGGGGTCCAGTGGGCGACGGAGCCCCGGCCGGCGCAGAAGTGGCCGTTGAAGTGGGTGCCTATCTCGTGGCCCTCGCGCCAGGCCCGGTCGACGTACTTCAGCGTCAGCCGGATGTTCTCGTCCTTCAGGTATCCGATGTCGGAGGCCCCGACGGCGTTGTTCGGCGGCTTGTACAAACGTTTCTTCGCTTCCGGCAGCAGATAGATCCCGGAGAGGAAGAAGGTCATGTGCGCCTCGTGCTCGCGGGCGAGGTCGAGGAAGTGCGGGAAGAGCCCGTTGCCCACTTCGCCGGCCCCGTCCCAGGAGAAGACCACGAACTGCGGCGGGGTCTGGCCGGGTTCCAGGGGAACGGGCGCGGGCGGCTGGTGCGGCTGCTTTCCGGTGTACGAGGTGGAACCGTCACCGATGGTCCGGGCCGGTCGGGCGGCGGGGCGGCTCTTCGTCGGCCCGGGTTCCTTTCCCCCGCGGTCGGCGGCGGCGGCCCCCTTCCCGTCGGTGCTGCATCCCGCGAGCCCGAAGGCCGCGAGCGCCCCCGCTCCCACTCCCATGGCCCGTCGTCGGTCGAGGTCCCGCATGAAATCCCCTGAGATCGTTTAGCGTCCCCCAAAGACGCATTCCGTTTGTTCGGACGCTTCTTGAGAGCGCACAACGAACCCAAGGGTTCCATTTCTGACTATTTCTCGATCGCTTCTTTACCGTGCCCGTTCGGCTCCCTCAAAGAAACGATCATTCGCCCGAGGTTCCCCCGCCACCCGGGACGGTCCTGGCGGAGTACCGGGCACCTGCCGAAAGACGCCCCGAGCCGACGCCGGAACGGGTGGTCTCCGACCGTTCGGGCCGGACCGGGCCGAACGGTCGGAGACCACCCGCGGGCCTACGCCCCGAACGCCTTCGCCGAGCCCTTGACCTTCTTGGCACCCGCCAGCAGGTGCGGCGGCACCAGGTCCCGGGCCGGCTCGGAGTAGCCCACCGAGACGATCCGGTCGCCCTCGTAGGTGAAGCTGGTCAGCGAGGCCAGGGTGCACTGCCGGCGCCGCGGGTCGTGCCACAGGTGCCGCCGCTCCAGGTAGCTGCGCACGATCCAGATCGGCAACTGGTGGCTGACCAACACCGCCTCGTGCCCCCGCGCGGCCTCCTTCGCCGCGTCCATCGCCCGCATCATCCGCACCACCTGGTCGATGTACGGCTCGCCCCAGGAGGGGCGGAAGGGGTTCGCCAGGTGGCGCCAGTTCCCCGGCCGGCGCAGCGCCCCGTCGCCCACGCCGAAGGTCTTCCCCTGGAAGACGTTGCCCGCCTCGATCAGCCGGGCGTCACTGCCCACGTCCAGCCCGTGGGCCTTGGCGACCGGCTCCGCGGTCTCCTGGGCCCGCTCCAGCGGCGAGGCCGCGACATGGGCGACGTCCCGGTCCGCGAGGTGCTCGGCGACCCGGTCGGCCATCCGCCGGCCCAGCTCGGACAGGTGGTACCCGGGCAGTCGGCCGTACAGGATGCCCTCCGGGTTCGCCACCTCCCCGTGCCGCACCAGGTGGACGACCGTGCGGTCCGACCCGCTCATGCCGCGCCCCCCGCCTGCTGCGGGGCGACGGCCCGGGCCGCGGCGCGGGCGGCGGCCGGCAGCGCGGCGGCGATCCGCTCGATCGCCCGGTCGTCGTGGGCCGTGGACACGAACCACGACTCGAAGGCGGACGGCGGCAGGTACACCCCGTGCGCGAGCATCGCGTGGAAGAACGCGGTGAAGCGGAACGCCTCCTGCCGCTTGGCCTCGGCGAAGTCGTGGACCTCGTCCTCGGTGAAGAAGACGGAGAACATGTTGGAGGCGCTCTGCACCCGGTGCACCACGCCCTCCTTGGCGAGCGCCTCGGAGACCAGGGTCCGCACCTGGTCGGCGACCCGGTCCACGGTCGCGTAGGCGGCCTCGTCCAGCAGCCGCAGCTGGGCCAGCCCGGCGGCCGTCGCCACCGGGTTCCCGGACAGGGTGCCCGCCTGGTAGACCGGCCCGGCCGGGGCCAGCGCGGCCATGACGTCCGCCCGGCCGCCGAAGGCCGCGGCGGGGAAGCCGCCGCCCATGACCTTGCCGAAGGTCATCAGGTCCGGCGCCACCCCGTCCACCCCGAACCACCCGGCGCGGGAGGTGCGGAAGCCGGTCATCACCTCGTCCGAGACGTACAGCGCGCCGTTCGCCCGGCACAGCTCCCGCAGCCCGGCGTTGAAGCCCTCGCGGGGCGGGACCACGCCCATGTTGCCGGGGGACGCCTCGGTGATCACGCAGGCGATCTCCCCGGGGTGCGCGGCGAAGGCGGCCCGGACGGCGTCGAGGTCGTTGTACGGCAGGACGAGGGTCTCCCCGGCCTGGGCACCGGTGACGCCGGGGGTGTCGGGCAGGGCGAAGGTCGCCACCCCCGATCCGGCGGCGGCGAGCAGCGCGTCCACGTGACCGTGGTAGCAACCGGCGAACTTGACCACCTTGGCCCGGCCGGTGAAGCCGCGGGCCAGCCGGATGGCGGACATGGTGGCCTCCGTGCCGCTGGACACCAGCCGCACCTGGTCCACCGGGGCCACCCGGGCCACGATCTCCTCGGCCAGCGCCACCTCGCCCTCGCCGGGCGTCCCGAAGGAGGTGCCGCGCACCACGGCCTCCTGCACGGCGGCGACGACCTCCGGGCGGGCGTGCCCGAGGATCATGGGCCCCCAGGAACACACCAGGTCCACGTACTCGCGGCCGTCCGCGTCGGTCAGGTACGGGCCGCTGCCGGACACCATGAACCGGGGCGTTCCGCCCACGGCGCGGAAGGCACGCACGGGGGAGTTCACTCCCCCCGGCGTCACCTGTGCCGCGCGGTCGAAGAGCGACTGCGAGACGGGGGCTTCATACCGATAGGGTTGTTGACTCATAACCTGCGGTTCCCTAGGGCCGAATGGGGTGGACGTCCCCCAGAGTAGAAGAAAGCCCCCGCCCCCTTCTCCGCGGGCGCCGCCGGACGGGCACCCCGTGCCCGCCTTGACGGCATCCGCCCCGGAACCCGTTTCCGGACGACCGCGCCGGGGGCCGCGCCGCCGCTCCGGGCCCGGGGCGCTCCCCGCCCCGCAAACCGGCGGGCCGGTTCACCCGGTCGACGAAACCGCCGCCCCGTCGAAGCAGCGCGTGGCCCTTGCACCCAGTCGCCCGGCGGGTTTCCGTGCGCACCGCGGAAACGGCGGGGGAATTCGCGAGCCTTCACCCCCGCGGCAACCGCACTTCCGGTACCGGATGGACGTTCTGTTTATGGTTCGGCACACGGCGCCGGAACCGATGCGTGCACCCACCACCGTACGGCGCACGGAACTCGGAATAACGACCCGCCCGGCCCTCGCGCCCGTTCTCCTCGCCCCGCACCACCCCGTCCCGGGCCCACGACCGTACGGCAGGACGCGGTGAAAGCCCCGCACGACGGACCGCCGCGGCTCCGTGCCCGCGGCGCGCCCGGCACCGCGCGCCCTCCCGGGGCGTCCGCCGGAATGGCCGGTGCACGCACCCGGCGCTTTCCCGGGCCCCGGTCCGTACGGCATTTCCGGTGGAACTCCACCCCGCGCTTTCCGGTCGACCTTCGTCCTTATCCCGATTGGGCTTTGCCCCTCCGGTATATCCTGCGGTCACCCGGAGTACGGTCGCGACCCGCTCCGGGCGACCCACCCCCTGGGCCGAGTCCAAGATCCGTAGACTACCCGGGCAGCCCGAAGCCGTGCATGATACGGAGAGCTCGCACAGCCGCGGTGACAGAGGCTTCCGACGTCCCGCGTCAGGGTGTTTCACCACACGTTTCGGCGCGTGGGCGCGGGGGAGGTCACTGACACGATGATCGGGTTGCGCGGTGCGGACCGCGCGCCTCGGAAAAGCAGTCGGGTGGAGATATGCATCGCGGTGGCGGACTGGGCGAGGGGACCGGCGACGTGGGCCCCCGGCGTGCCCGGCGGGGAAGGCACCGGCGCGAGGCGGAAGCGGCGGAGACGGCGGGAGCGCACCACCTCCCGGGCGGGACGCACGTTCCGCGGGGGCGGGGCGGCACGGATCGGGAGCACACGGGAAGCGGGAGCGGGCGGATGGGGGTGACCTACAAGTACTTCGGGGCGCCCGACGGGGCCACCGCTGCCCGGGTGCCGATCTCGATGCGCCCCGAGGAACTCGGCGGCGACGAGCTGGGCATGGGCGGCATGTTCACCCGGATCAAGCCGGAGACGATGGCCGCGATGGTCCTCACCGGCATCCAGGGCATACCCCTGCACAAGGTCCCGCCGCTCGAACTCGTCGTCCTCCACCCCGACTACGCCGTCGTCAAGCTGCCCATGACGGTCGTCGACCCGCTGCGCGGCGTGGGCGAGGAAGCGGTGGGCGCGGCGGCGTTCATATGGTCCACGGTCCCCGACCGCGGCGGCCCCCGTGACGCCTTCAACGTCTACCAACTGCTGCACGAGTGGCAGGACTTCTCGCACCGCCTGCACGAGGCCGGACACCAGCCGTACTGCCTGGTGTGGCCCTGAGCGGGCGTCGACCGCGGTGCGGGGCGGGGCCTTCGGGCTCCGCCCTCGTCGTATCTGCGGACGCGGGCCCGGACGCCAGGTGTCACCTCTCGTACCTATGACGTTGCCGGTTGTCAGGGCCATGGGTAAGAATCGAGACACGTGAGGGGGCCCGCACCGCGGACGATGCCACCCGCCGTCCGTGCACCGCCGGGGAGGTCCCGCGCGCCGGAGGGCGACGGCGGCGACGGGCTCCGCCGGAGGAAGGACACCCCGTGGCCAGCAGCGCCGACAAGGCGAGGAGAGCGGCCCCCAGCACGTCGACGCAGCCGGTCCCGGTGCTGACCGACGACCGCGTCCCCTACCTCGCGCGGCTGCCGGACGAGGCCGCCGCGGCCCTGGTCGAGGCCGGGCCCGCACTGCGGTACCCGGCGCGCACCGTCGTCCTCATGAAGGGCGAACCCTCCTCGCACGTCCTGCTGATCCTGGAGGGTTGGCTGAAGGTGACCGACGACTCCCCCGACGGCCACGAGGCGCTGCTGGCGCTGCGCGGGCCGGGCGACGTCATCGGGGAGAGCGCCGCCCTGGAGGGCACCTCCCGGTCCGCTTCGGTGACCGCCCTGGAACCGGTGCGCGCGGTGGTCGTGCCGGCCGACCGGTTCACCGCCTTCCTGGACCGGTACCCGGTCGCGGCACGCCAGTTGATGGCCGTGGTCACCGACCGGATGCGGGCCGCGGACCGCAAGCGGCTGGAACTCGCGGCCAGCGGCGTCAAGGAGCGGCTGGCCCGGCTGCTGCTGGAGCTGGCCCAGTACCACGGGGAACCCGTCGAGGAGGGCGTCCTCGTCAGAGTGCCGCTCACCCAGCAGGAGTTGGCCGGGGCGGTGGGTTCGTCCCGGGAGTCGGTCACCCGGCTCCTGCGCGAACTGCGGGAACGCGGCTGCATCAGCACCCGCCGGCAGTCCCTGGTGGTGATCAGGCCGGAGGTGCTGCGGCGGATCGGCGGCTCTGCGTAATCCGTCACATCCCCCGTGCGGCAACGGTCCTCCCGCGTCCGCCGCCACGGGTGAATCCTGGTGGTGGGGGTGGACGCGGGACCGCCCGGGGGTTGCGGTCCGGCGTCCACCCCCACCCCGCACCCCGTCCGGCCCGGCGGGTCCGGTCAGGCGCTTCCGAGGAGACACTCATGGCGGAACCCAGCAACAAGACGATCCTGCTCACCGACGTGGAGGGCTCGGGGCGGCGGCTCGACAGCGAACGGCCCGTCATGCGCCGCATGCTCTACACCGTCCTGCACGAAACGCTGCTGGCCGCCGGCGTCGAGGCGGGCCGCTACCGCTGCGAGGACCGCGGTGACGGCGTCTTCGTCCTGGTCGACCCGGACCTGCCCAAGCCGCCGCTGCTGCGGGCCCTGCTGTCGGTGACCACGGAGCGGTTGGTCAGCATCAACCGGCTGGCCGCCGCGGGGGCCGGACTCAGGCTGCGGATGGTCGTCCACGCGGGCGAGGTGGCCCTGGACGAGTACGGGGCCGCCGGCGCGGACGTCGACCACGCCTTCCGGCTCCTGGAAGCACCTTCGCTACGCGCCGAGTTGGCCGCGACGGCCGAGCCGAGCGTGCTGTGCGTGTCCGACGCGGTGTACCGGGGCGTGGTGCACCACGCCCACCCGGGCGTCCGCCGGGAGCACTTCCACCCCTTGGCGGTGGACAGCAAGGAGGGCCCGTTGCGGGGCTGGTACCACGACGCCTCGCGCCGGCACCGCGCCGAGGACGCCCGGTCGGCGCCGGCCGCGGACGCGCCGGCCGCCCCGGCCCCGGTGCTGCGGGCGCACACCGGCAACTTCTTCCTCGGCACCGCCACCATCGCCGGGGACGCCGTGGCGGGCGACAAGCACGTGGGCGTCCGCACCGCGCCGCGCCCGCGCCGCGAGCAGGAGGGGACGGGTCGGTGAAGCAGCACCCGGACCCGGCCGAGCGGCCCGCCGAGGCGGGCCCCGGGCCGACCGAGGAGAAGGACCGGGGCGCCGCGGACCCCGGGCCGGGCGCCGGCGAGCGTCCCCCGACGCCGCCCGCGGACGAGGAGCCGGCGCCGGAGGCGTGGGAGGCCGTCGAGCAGCTCTTCGCCCTCGCGCCGCACCTGCGCTCGGGGCGCGCCAACGTCATGGGCGACACCCGGGTCTCCGGTGACGTCGTCGCCGGGGACAAGCGCGTCGACCTGCACCTGCACGAAGGGGCTCCGCCCCGGTTGCACGCGGTCGGCCCCCTGCCGCCCGCCGAACTGGACCACGTGGCCGAGACCTTCGTCCCGGGCCCCCGCCACCGGGAGCTGTGCGCCCTGCTCACCGCCGGACGCGTCCTGGTGCTGCGCGGACGGACCGGCACCGGGCGCCGGACCGCCGCCCTCGCCCTGCTGCTGGAGGTCGGCGACCGGGACGGCGACACCATCGCCCTGGACCCGGGCACCGAGCCCGCGGACTTCGCCGAGCAGGTGCGGCCCGGCGGCACCCACGTGGTGGTGGACCCGGTCACCAGCCGGGACGGCCCGCTGCGCGACGTCCATCTGAACGCCGTCCGGCAACGGCTCGGCGAGGACGGGCTGTTCGTGGTCGTCACCACGCACGGCACCGCCACCCAGGAGGTGACGGCGCACGACTGGGAGCCGCCCGCGGCCCGGGACATCGCCCGGGCCCATCTGCGGCACGCCCTGCGCCTGCCGACCGCCGCGGATGGGGATGCCGAGCTCCACCGGCTCCTCGAACTCGCCTCGTCCACCCGGTACTTGGGGTCCGGGCCGGCGCCCTCCGACACGGTGGGGTTCGCCCGGCTGCTGGCCCGGCACGCCGAGGGCCACTGCGGTACGGAGGAACTCGACCGCTACGGCGACGCGCTGGCCGCGGAGGTCACCGGCGGCTGGTTCGACGAGAGCACCGGGTCGAGCGGGGTGAGCCTGCGTGACAAGGCGTTCCTCATCTCGCTCGCCGTCTTCGACGGCATGCCCTACCCGCTGGTGGCCGAACTCGGGGACCGCCTGCACCTGCTGCTGCACGCCGTCGAGGACCCCGAACGGAGCGCGGGACAAGCGGTCTTCGGCTCCTCCCTCGCCGAACGCCTGGTGCTGGCCCGGGCCGTGGAGTACGAGGACGAGGTCGACACCCCCTGGGGCCGGATGCCGGAGCGGGCCGTGGCCTTCCGCAACGCATCGGCCTGGCGGGCCGTGCTCGGGCACGTCTGGCACGGCCACCCCGCCGTGCGCAGGCCCCTGTTGGCGTGGCTGGAGACGCTGGTCGCGGACCACCGGATCGCGGTGCGGCTGAGGGCCGCGGTGGCCACCGGGGTCCTGGCGGCCACCGACTTCGGCTACGCCTTCGGCCACTACCTGGACCCCTGGGGCGCCGCGCCGGGGGCCGCCCGACGACAGCTCGCCGCCTGGGCGCTGTACACGGCGGCCGAACACGGTGCGGACACGGCGGTGCGACGGCTGCTGTCCCTGTGGAGCCGGCGCCACGACCCGGCCCGCCGGTGGACGGCCGCCCGCACCTACGCCCTGCTGGGCAGCGCCACCGCCACCAGCGCCCTGCGGGACGTGGAGCTGATGGCCTCGACCGGCCCGGAGCCCGAACCGGTGCTGCGGGCGGCCCTGGAACAGGCCCTGGAGGCACTCCTCCAGGGACCGGCGGCGGTGACCGTCCTGGAGCGCCTGGTGCAGTGGCTGGAACCGCGCGGCCCCCTGTTCGACCTGGCCGCGGCGGGCTTCCTCCGCAGTGCCCGCCGGCGGCACTGGGCCGAGGACGCCGGGGCCACCGCATGGCCGCGGCTGCTGTGGCTGGCGCACCGGGACGACCGGGCCCGGCGGTGCGTGGTCGCGCTGTGGCGGGCCCTGCTGGGCGACCGGGCCACCCGGGACCCGGCCCGGGACGAACTGGCGCGGTGGGTCCGCGCCGCGGAACGGGCGTCGGCACGGCCGCCGTGGCGCACCGCGCCCGAGGACACCGGGCCGACCCCCGGGTGGGAGCCGGAGCCGGCACCCGAGGAGCGGGTGTCGGACGTCGAAGCGGCCCTGGCCGACCTGCTCCCGCTGCTGGTCAAAACGGAGAACGACCGGGCGCGGTTGGACTACCTGCTGCGCCGGCACCCCGACCTGGCGGACGCCGCGGGCCCCACCACCACCCGGCTGCGGGCCGCCCTCGCCGACTGACCCCCGGGCCGCGCCCTCCCCGCGGGGCCGCGCCCGCACCATCCGATCCCCGCACTCCACCGCCGCGGGCGGTGTCCCGACCGCAGGAGCAGCACATGCCGATCGTCAACGACCCGGTGCGTCAGGTACGGAACCTGGGCCGCTTCGAGTTCGTCCGCAACCGACCGCCGACCTACGCCGAGCGCGCCCTGGTGTTCCTCACCTCCGGCGGTCGGCCCCGGACGTACCTGCCCAACCGGCAGCCCACCCGGGGCGAGTTGCTGAACAGCAACTTCCGGACCCTGTACGAGGTGGACATGGCGCTTCAGCGCATGTCGCTGGAGCACCGGCTGCCGAGCGAGGGGGACGCCGCGTTCTTCACCGCGGAGACCGATCTGACCTGGCGGGTCGTGGAGCCGGCCACCGTGGTGGAGCACCAGGTGCGGGACGTGCGGGCGCTGTTGGAGCCGCGGATGCTGACCCGGATGCGCCGGGCGAGCCGGCGGTACGCCATCGAGGAGAGCGCGGCGGCGGAGGTCGCGGTCGCGGAGGCCCTGGCCGCGGAGCCGCTCGCCGAGGACCTGGGGCTGCACGTCCTGTGCGAGGTGCGGCTCGGTCTGGACACCGAGGCGGTGGACCAGCTGTCCTCGCTGCGCGCCCTCGACTACACCAAGGACCGCACGCGCAGCGAGCACGAGTTGACCCGGTTGCGCACCGACAACGAGCAGGAGGTCATGGAGGCGCGCAGCACCTTCTACGCCCGGTTGCTGTCGCAGGGCGAGTTCGAGCGCTGGGGCGCCCACCTGGCGCAGAACCCGGCGGACATCCCGTTGGCGATCGAGTCCATCCGCGACGACGAGCGGGAGGCCAGCGCCAACCAGATCCGGGTCATCGAGCGGGTCCTGGACTCGGGGGCGGTGGAGGACCACATGGTGGAGGACGCCGCCCGGGCGGCGCTGGCGGCGGTGAAGGAGCGGCTGAACGACGCCGGCCGCGGCCGGACCCGCAAGCAGCCCCTGTACCGGGAGCAGTTGGAGCAGGGTCCCGCCCGCCCGGACGAGGAGACGGACGCCCCCCAGGACCCGCGGTGAACGGCTTCGCGGAGTACGAGGCGCTGGTCCTGCCCGCCCTGGTGGCCGGCATCGCCGGGTACGTGCTGTTGCGGTGGGCGGCGGTCCCGCTGCTGAACCATGCGCTGACCGGTCTGGAGTACCTGGTGAACGTGCTGGTCGCGGGGGTGCTGCTGCCCGAGTACTACTGGACCCGGGCCCAGCGCCGGTTGTCCGGCCACGCCGCGCCCTTCGCCTACGCCTACGGGGACGCGGTGTGCGCGGTCGCGAGCGCCGGGCAGCGCTGTGCGGGCACGGTGCTGGGCGCGTTGCGCGAGGCGGCCGGGCGGCTGGGGCACCGGGGCTCGCTCTGCGGCGGGCTGTTGCTGGCGGCCGTGCTGGTGTGGTCCGGTCGGTCGTGAACCGGGGTGGAGCGGTGTCGACGGCCGACTCCGTCCACCGGTGGGCGACGCCGCGGAGGCGGGACGACGGGGCCGCCGAACGAGAAGGCACCGAACGACGGGCCGCGGGACGAGAAGGCACGGGACGAGGAGGACCGACGATGACGGACGCCACACTTTCGACGGCCGGGGCCGGCGCGGGCGACCCGTGCCCCACCGGGGCCGCAGCGGGCGCGGACGCCGCCGTCCCCGTCCTCCCGGCCGCCGGGGCGCAGACGGCGGAGCGGCTGCTGTCCGAGGTGCGGGCCGAGATCGGGCGGGCCGACACCAAGGCGTCGGTGCTCATCGGCGCCCTGGGGATGTGCGCGGGGGTCGTCCTCACCACCTACTGGAGCCATGTGCCGGTGAGCGGGCTGAGCCGCTTCATGGGCATGGCGGCCCTGCTGACCTGGGCCTGTGCCCTGGGCTTCCTGTTGTTCGCGACGGCTCCCCGCTATCGGGCGAGCCGTTGGAGCAGCGGCACCCCCCTGACGTACTTCCTGGACATCCGTCGGGCGGCGGGGTCCGGGGTGCTCGCCGACGCCCTGCGCACCACGGAGCGGGAGCCGTTGGCGGGGTTGGTGATAGCGCTGCGCGACACCAGCGACATCGCGGCGGCCAAGCACCGGTGGATCAGGACGGGGCTGGTGTGCTTCCTGGTGGGGGCGGTCGCCCTGGCGGGGAGCGCGCTGGCCGCGGTCTGACCCGGGGGCGCACGCCCCGGTGGGACGGGGCCCGGCGCGGATGCTCCCCGTCGCCGCCGTCCGCGGCTCGTAACCCGATCCCGTCGAAGGGCGTTCCAGGGGTGTACGCCGTGCGCCCCTGCGCGGGCGTGCTGGGACGTGTGCGCGTGTGGTGCGCGGCGCGGTGGGAAGCGGGAGGCAGCACGTGCAACGACCGAAGTGTCGAGACGGGGGCGCACGCGCCGTGCCGGCCCGCGCACCGGCCGGCGCGGACGGCCGGCGCCCGCGGCGGGGCCCGCGGGACAGCTCGGGACGGGGGCGCCGCCCGTGAGGATCACCTTCCTGCTGCACAACGCGTACGCGATCGGCGGCACCATCCGCACCACCTACAACCTCGCGGGCGCGCTCGCGGAACGCCACGAGGTGGAGATCGTGTCGATGATGCGGCACCGGGGGGTGCCCCGGTTCGCCGTGCCGCCCGGGGTGCGGATCGTGCCCTTGGTGGACCTCCGTCCGGGCAGCGCGGACGCCGCGCTGCCCGCGTACCGGGAACCGGCCCGGGACTTCCCGGTCGAGGACAAGCGGCACCACCAGTACAGCCGGCTGGTCGACCTGCGGGTGCGGGAGTACCTGAGGGGCTGCGCGGCCGAGGTGGTCATCGGCACCCGGCCCGGGGTCAACGTGTACCTGGCGCGGTTCGGTCCGGCGGGCGCGCTGCGGATCGCCCAGGAGCACCTGCGCCACGACGCGCACGGCAAGGCCCTGCGGGGGGTGCTGGCCCGGCACTACCGCACCCTGGACGCGCTGGTGACGATCACCGAGGCGGACGCGGCGGCCTACCGGGCGCGGATGCGGTTGCCGGGGGTGCCGGTGGTCGCGGTGCCGAACATCGTGCCGGCGCCGGACGTTCCGCCCTCGGACGGCTCGGCGAAGGTCGTCGTCGCGGCGGGGCGGCTGGCCAAGGGGAAACGGTTCGACCTGCTGATCGACGCCTTCCGGGTGGTCGCCGACAAGCAGCCCGACTGGCGGTTGCGGATCTACGGCGGCGGGGCGGCGCGGGAACGGCTGCAACGGCGCATCGACCGGTTGGCCCTGGCGGACCGGGCCGCGCTGATGGGGCCCCGCTCCCCCATCGAGCCGGAGTTCGCGAAGGCGTCCCTGCTGGTCTCCGCGTCGGACGCGGAGTCGTTCGGGATGACCCTGGTGGAGGCGATGCGGTGCGGGGTGCCGGTGGTCAGCACGGACTGTCCGCTGGGTCCGGCCGAGATCGTCCGGGACGGGGTGGACGGCCGGCTGGTGCCGATGGGCGACGGCGACGCCCTGGCGGCGGCGATGCTGGAACTGATCGACGACGACGCGGCCCGCCGGGCGATGGGCGCCGCCGCCCGGGAGGGGGCCCGGCGGTACGACCCGGCGCCGATCGTCGACCGCTACGAGCGGCTGTTCGCGGAGTTGGGCACCAGCCGCAGGAGGCGTGGCTGGCAGCGCACCCGCGCCCGGTACGCGGCGTCCCTGGCGCGTCGGCGCCGGACGTTCCTGCGGCACGTGCGCGGCTCGCGGCCGGGGCGGTGGCTGCGGCAGCTGCGGCGTGCCCGACGGGCGCGGGGCGCGGGCGGCGCCGGGGCGTGAGCGTGCGCGGGGCGCCGTTCGGGCGCCCCGCGCACGGGGGGTGGGGTGGGCGGGGTCAGCGCACCTTCAGGGCGGCGAGTTGCTGCTCGAAGGGGACGACCCGGTCCTTGAGGGAGCCGGTGCCCAGCGGGCGGTCCTCCACCGAGCCGACGGTGCGCGGGGCCCTGCCCTGCGCCGGGCCGTCGCCCCGGTCCTGCGGGGGCACCTCGGCGGCGGGCCGGGGCGCCAGCAGGGCGGCGAGTTCCCCGGCCGCCCGGTCGACGCGCTCGGCGAGCCCCTCGGCGCCGAAGTCCTCGGACGCCGCGTACACCCCGGTGGGGACGACCACGGCCCGCAGGTAGCCGAAGAGCGGCCGGAGGGCGTGGTCGAGGACCAGCGAGTGCCGTCCGGTGCCGCCGGTGGCGGCGATCAGGACCGGCTTCCCGGTCAGCGCGTCCTTGTCGATCACGTCGAAGAACGACTTGAACAGTCCGCTGTAGGAGGCCGAGAACACGGGCGACACCACGATCAGCGCGTCCGCCTCCGCCACCGACTCCAGGGCCTTCTCCAGGTTCGGGCCGGGGAACTTGGTGACGAAGTTGTGCGCGATCTCGACGGCGAGGTCCCGCAGCTCGATCACCTCGACGTCGGTGTCCGGCACCCGCCGCACCGTGGACTCGGCGAGCCGGTCGGCGAGCAGCCGGGTGGACGAGGGGACGCTCAGTCCTGCGGATACGACCACGAGCTTCATGCGCTCGTCACCTCCTGCTCCTTCGAGTGGTCGCCGGCGTCACGCGCGGCGAGCAGACTGGCGTGGGTGGGGGCCTCCGGCACGCCGGCCGGACGGTTCTTGGCGAACTCCTCGCGCAGCACCGGCACGACCTCCTCGCCGAGCAGGTCGAGCTGCTCCAGGGCGGTCTTCAGCGGCAGGCCCGCGTGGTCCACGAGGAACAGCTGGCGCTGGTAGTCGCCGGCGTACTCGCGGAAGGACAGCGTCTTCTCGATGACCTCCTGCGGGGAGCCCACGGTCAGCGGCGTCTGCTGGCTGAACTCCTCCAGCGACGGCCCGTGTCCGTAGACGGGCGCGTTGTCGAAGTACGGGCGGAACTCGCGGACCGCGTCCTGGGAGTTCTTCCGCAGGAACACGTGGCCGCCGAGACCGACGACGGCCTGTTCGGCCGTGCCGTGCCCGTAGTGGGCGTACCGCTCGCGGTACAGCTCCACCATCCGCTGGGTGTGCTGCTTGGGCCAGAAGATGTTGTTGTGGAAGAACCCGTCACCGTAGTACGCGGCCTGTTCCGCGATCTCCGGCGAGCGGATCGAGCCGTGCCAGACGAAGGGCGGCAGCCCGTCCAGGGGCCGCGGGGTCGAGGTGAACGACTGGAGCGGCGAACGGAAGTTGCCCTCCCAGTCGACCACGTCCTCGCGCCACAGGCGGTGCAGCAGCGCGTAGTTCTCGATCGCGAGCGGGATGCCCTGCCGGATGTCCTGACCGAACCACGGGTAGACCGGGCCGGTGTTGCCGCGGCCCATCATCACGTCGACGCGGCCGTTCGCGAGGTGCTGGAGCATCGCGAAGTCCTCGGCGATCTTCACCGGGTCGTTGGTGGTGATGAGGGTGGTCGAGGTGGAGAGGATCAGGTTCTCGGTGCGGGCGGCGATCCAGCCGAGCATGGTCGTCGGCGAGGAGGGGACGAACGGCGGGTTGTGGTGCTCGCCGGTCGCGAAGACGTCGAGGCCCACCTCTTCGGCCTTGACCGCGAGGGCCGTCATGGCCTTGATCCGCTCGTGCTCGGTCGGGACGCGTCCGTTCGTGGGGTCCGGCGTGACGTCGCCGACGGTGAAGATCCCGAACTGCATGGCTGCTCACCCTTCGAAATGGTTGATTCTTCAACTACATGTATCGGAACCGTACCCCACCTCCAGGTATTCCCGCACCTCGCGGGCGCACCCGCGAGGGCCCGGACGGCACGCCCGCGCGCACCTCCCGGGCCCCTCCGGATGCACCCTCCGTCACGCGTCGTCACCGTCCGGCGGCTCCCACCCCGGGTCCCGCCCGGTCAGCGCCAGCAGCCGCGCCCACCGGTCCGCCCCCGCCACCGCCACCGGCTCGCCGAACATCCCCATCGCCCGCGCCGTGGGCGCCATCTCCGCCCCCGCCCGCTCCAGCACCCCGACCACGCCCACCCCGTCCGGATCCGGGTCGTACGGCACCCCGAGCGCCCGCGCCAGGTCCCAGCCGTGCACGGCCAGGTCCAGCAGCACCATGCAGCCCACCGTCCGCGCCGGCAGGTCCATCGCCCCCGTGGTGCCCTCCTCCGCGCCCGGCGACGACCACGCCCGCACCAGCTCCCCCACCGCCCCGGCGAACCCCTCCCGCCACTCGGGATCCGCGCCCAGCCGGTCGGGGGTGACACTGAAGTCGGACGGCCGCTTCAGGGCCAGCTCACGGAACTCCACCACCACCTGGAACAGGTGGTTCACCAGCGCCCGCACGTCGTACTCGGCACACGGCGTCGGGGCGGCCCCGGCCGACCCGCCGGGCGGAACCGCCCGGACCAGCGCCACCGCGGCCCGCCCGGCGGAGTCCAGCAGGGAGCCCAGCGGGGGCTCGGAAACGGGAGCGGCGCCCGTAGGAAGATCACTCATGTGTTCACCGTAAGAAGGCGCCACGTCCTCCGCTTGAACAAACGCGACACCTCACCACGAACACCCCCGCATACGATTCCCCCATGCCAGCGCCACGCCAAGACACCCGGGGCATCGTCAACGCCGCCGACCTGCTCAGCCGCGTACGCTTCCGCCGCCACGAACCCGCCCCCGAGCTCCGCCCCTACCTGGAGCACTACTGGCTGATCGACTGGGACCTCCCCCAGCCCTACGCCACCCACGTCGTCCCCCACCCGTCCGTCAACATCGTGTTCCAGCGGTACGCGCGCCAGGAACCGTTCGCCGAGGTCGCCGGCGTCGGACTCGACCTGTTCAGCCAGGAGATCACCGCCGTGGGCCGCGTCTGCGGCGTCCAGTTCCGCCCCGGCGGCTTCCGCCCCTTCGCCCCGCAGGCGCCCGTCGCCGAATGGACCGGCCGCCGCCTCGCCCTCCCCGCCGTCTTCCCCGACCCCGCCCACGCCCCGGCCCTCGCCGGCGCCCTCGACGCCGTCCTCGCCCCGGACGACGACCACGTACGCGTGGCCGCCCTCGACGCCCTCCTGCTGGGCCTCGGCCCGCACGGCCGGGGCCCCGAACCCGACCCCCAGGCCGACCTCGCCATGACCCTGGTGGACCGCATCCGCCGGGACCGCTCCATCCGCCGGGTCGGGGACTTCGCCCGCGACCAGGAACTCCCCGTCCGGTCCCTGCAACGCCTCTTCGCCGCCTACGTCGGCGTCGGCCCCAAGTGGATCATCCTCCGCTACCGCATCCACGAGGCCCTGGAACGCGCCGAGGACGAACGCGCCGTCGACTGGGCCGGGCTCGCCGCCGACCTCGGCTACGCGGACCAGGCCCACCTCGTCCGCGACTTCACCGCCACCATCGGCGTCCCCCCGACCGTCCACGCCGCCCACTGACCCCGCCCCGCACCAGAGCCGGACGCCCCCGCCCAGAAGCGGTGGACGTCCCCCGTGTCCAGCACCAGCACCTCGTGCACGTCGTTGTCCGGGTTGGTGTCCTGCGCACCGCCGCGCCACGGCGTGTCGATCCGCAGGGCCACCTCCGCCGGCGCACCCCGCAACACCAGCCCCACCTCCATCCGCTCCCCCGGCCCGCCCGCCGTCAGGGCGCCCGTACGGCACGGCACGGACGCCCGGCCCGCGCCTCCTCCGCACCCGACCGAACGGCGCGCGCCCGGCCCCGGGGCGGGGACGGCGCGGAACCGGACGTCGAGGCCGGGCACCCGCACGGCCGCCGGGAGGACGTATCCCCGCCGGAGTCCCGCACAGGCGCCACCCAACAGGTGGTGCCGGCCACCCGCATGACAGCCTGGGCCCCATGCTGACCACCCGTTCCGCACTGCTCTTCGCCCTCGCCGCCCTGTTCGAGATCGGCGGCGCCTGGCTCGTCTGGCAGGGCGTGCGGGAGCACCGGGGCTGGGTGTGGATCGGGGCCGGCGTCATCGCCCTCGGCATCTACGGCTTCGTGGCGACGCTCCAGCCCGACGCCGAGTTCGGCCGGGTCCTGGCCGCCTACGGCGGGGTCTTCGTCGCCGGCTCGATCGCCTGGGGCGCAGTCGCCGACGGCTACCGGCCCGACCGGTGGGACGTGCTCGGCGCACTCATCTGCCTCGCCGGCATGGCCGTCATCATGTACGCGCCCAGAAGCGGCAGCTGACCCCCTGACCGTCTCGAAAAAGCCCTGGTCAACATGGGTGCAGCAGAGTTATCCACAGGCCCCCACACGATCCTCCGCCCCGGCCTATCCTGATTCCGGCGACGCAACCGCGCCACCAGCCGCCCGCAGGCCGAGGAGTCCCCGCATGCCCAGCACGGACACCACCCCCCTCTCCTCCAGCGCACCCCCGCCCGGGCGCACGGCGGTGGTGACCGGCGCCAGCAGCGGAATTGGCGCGGCCACCGCACGCCGCCTCGCGGCCGAGGGCTACCACGTGGTGCTCACCGCCCGCCGCAAGGACCGCATCGACGCCCTGGCGACCGAGTTGACCGCAGCGGGCCACCGGGCCACCGCCCACCCCCTCGACGTCACCGACCGCGCGGCCGTGGAGTCGTTCGCCGCCGCCCTGGAGCGGTGCACGGTCCTGGTGAACAACGCGGGCGGAGCCCTCGGCGCCGATCCGGTCGCCACCGGCGACCCGGCCGACTGGCGACGCATGTACGAGACCAACGTCCTGGGCACCCTGCACGTCACCCAGTGCCTGCTGCCCGCCCTGGAGGCCAGCGGCGACGGCACGGTGGTCGTGGTGTCCTCCACCGCGGGCCACGGCACCTACGAGGGCGGCGGCGGGTACGTCGCGGCCAAGCACGCCGAGCACGTCCTCGCCGAGACCCTCCGACTGGAGATAGTGGGGCGCCCGGTGCGAGTCGTCGAGGTGGCGCCGGGCATGGTGAAGACGGAGGAGTTCGCGACCACCCGGTTCCGCGGGGACGCCGAGAAGGCCGCCCGGGTCTACGCCGGGGTGGCCGAGCCGCTGACCGCCGACGACGTCGCCGACACCATCGCCTGGGCCGTCACCCGTCCCAGCCACGTCAACATCGACCTCCTGGTGGTGCGTCCCCGCGCCCAGGCGTCCAACACGAAGGTCCACCGCGCACGATGACCGACGAACCGCACCCCAGCGACCGACCGGCCGCCCCCGCGGACCCCGGCGAGCCCGTGCCCGCCCCCGACGGGCCCGGCGCGGCCGACGCCCGCCGCCACGCCGAGGAGAGACGCACCGAGCGCCAGGTCTGGTGGTACCTGGCCTACTTCCTCTTCGGCATCCACCTGGTCGCCTTCGTCATGATCTTCGCGGTGCGGCACGGCAAGTGACCGGAGCCGTGCGTCCGGCCGGGCCCGGCCGGGCGGCGCCGGCGGCCACCACCGCCGACCGCAAGCCGGCGCGCCGCGACGGCGGGCGCCGGCACGGGCCCCGGCGCCCCGCCCCCCCCCGCCCCCGGCCCGGAGAAAACGACGCCCCCCACCCCCCCCCCGGGTAAAACCGGCCCCAGCACCCCACC
>NZ_JBEOWM010000039.1:0-62562 GCF_040296045.1 Streptomyces sp. NPDC002490
GGGCCAGCGTCCTGTGGGCTCTCCTGCGCGACAACCGTGTCTTCACCCCCGAGCTGCCGGTCGCGCAAGCGGCTTGACTTCATCATTGAGACTCCCTCTGCTGCGCGTTCACTGGGGGGTGCGTCGCACTGCGGAGCATCGGTCCGCTCCTGCGCCCGGGGGCGACGGCGTCGGACGCCGTCCGGCCCGCCCGCCACGGGCGGCTGCTCGTTCCCCGTCCCTCCGCCGCAGGAGGGCCAGGCGCACGCGGGAAGGGCGCGGCCGGCAGGGACGACGGCGAGGGCTCCGCCGCGCGGCGGAACAGGGGTGTCGGGTAAACGGTTCTGTGCAGTACTCCATCGTCAGATGCGCCGTTCCGTTCCGAGCGGCATTCTCCGGGCAGGTGGCTTCGGTGAATCGCCGTCATCAAGGGTCGGGCCCCTGGTTGAACCGTGTTCACCTGTAGGTGCGGGACGTCTCCGGGCCCGGTCAGCGTGTCACCGTCGGGGGCGCCCGGACAATGACAGCAGAGGGAAAGATGTTCTCCGTGATCTTCCCAGTCCCGGAAATGCGGCGCTTTTCGTCCGGTGTTTCCGGTGTCGGTACGAGGGCGGGAATCGTCGGCGGGACGGCGTCACCGGGAGCGGCCGTCGCCCCGGCGGTGGACGGCACCCCGCAACCGGCGGGCTCCCATCGTACGGTTCCCGGTCGGCCGGGGAGGTCCCGAGGCGTCACCGGAGCTTCCTTTCAGCCGAGTTGTGAACGGAGCTCCATCCCGCGCACACGGTCCCACCAGTGGTGAAGGAACCGGCCCACGGTCCGGATGTGTCTGGATACCTACGACGGAACACGCAGTGCCCTACCGGAAACCCCCACCTGAAACAAAGATGTTCCTGACCTGTGCATCCACCCGGAACCATGCCCTCGACCTGCATCGATCGGGTCGGCAGCCGATCGGGGGAGGCATGAGGACCGGCCAGCAACGACCGTCCGTTTGACTCCCCAGTGGATTGGGAGGGGCGAATCAGGAGGATCGCATCGTGAGCAACTGCCTTCGGGGTCACCGGGACCGTGCGCGCGTGCCTGGTCGGCGAACCTCGGTGGGCCGGTGCATCAACGATCGGTGCGGGGGAGCGCAGGGGCGCCGCCCGAGCGCAACCTCCACCACGGCGGACGGGCGGGGGCTCCGCGCGCCGTCGGTGCCCTTCCTCGACGTCCTCTCCCAGCGATGCCCCCCGGCTCCGTACTTCCGCGTCCTGCCCGCGACGACGAGGGTGTCCGCACCGCCCGACGGCCGGCGCGGCAGCTCCCGGGGAGCCGGGCACCGGCAGGGGTGAGCCCCCCGCCCCGGTCGGCGCACCGGGCGTCCCCCGTCGCACCAGTGCACTTCGGGCGCCGACCGGCGGAGCGGCAGCCCGGTCCGAGCGTTGCGCAACCGCGACGAGGCCCTGACCCCCATCACGATCCTTCGGGCACCTCGTCCTCGTGCACCCCCTTCCGCCGGGTTCCGGCGGAGCACCCGTCCCGTCCCCGGTGACGTGGAGGTCCTCCCTCCGACGAGCGGTCCTGTTGCACGCGGGCCGTACCGGCCACCCCCTTCACGGCCGGTCCCGGCCGGGTGACTCCCCGAACCCGGAGCTGACTCCCGCCGGTCGACCGCTGCCGGACCGACCCGACCACCGATCCGGTGCAGTGGCGGGCGGACCCGTGTCGACCGGTTTCCCCATTCACGATTCTTCACGGCAGACATCCAGCTGTCACGGAGTTGAAACTCACGCGACACGGATCCGGATTGCCTCATAAAGCCGAAGGACACGATCGACATGACAACGCACGACAGCAGCGTTCGAGAGTTCACCGACTGGCTTCTGAAGCGTCAGCAGGATCTGGTGGACAAGATCCTCACGGCGGTCTGGCGCGACGGCATACCCACGAGTCCGCTCGCGACCGACCCGGCACTCGCGACCGTGGTGTGGCTGGAGACCGAAAAGCTCGTCACACAGCTCCTGGAGGAGCTCGGGAACAGTCTGCGGGACCCGATCCAACCACACGGTGCGCGGCACCTCGCCCGGCTCGCGGCGCTCCACGAGACGCCGCTGGACGACGTCATATCCAGCTATCGGATCGCGCAGGGCGTGATACAGGACGCCTTCTTCCAGGCGGCGCAGGAATCGGGGATGAGACCCTCCGCCGCCCTGGACGTCCTGCACCACTGCTGCCGCCGGCTGCTGCACCAGACCGAGGTGCTCATCGGTCTGGTGACCACCGAGTACACGGACGAGGTGGAGCTCATCGGAGGGGACGAGAACGCGCTGCGACTGCAAGCGGTGCGGTCCGTCCTGGACGAGGTGGGGCCGGTCACCGAGCTGCCGGGGTACGACCTGAACGCGGAGCACGTCGCCGTGGTGGCCCAGGGGCCGGCGGCGGCCTGTCTGGCGGCGTTCGCGCGCGAGTGCGAGGAGAGCGCCCTCGCCGTGTTCACCGACCGCAGCGTCGTGTGGGCGTGGTTCAGCTCGGTGGGCCCGGAGACGGTGCGGGAGGCGGTCTGGGAGCGGGCGCAGCGCGGATGGTTGGGCGCCGGCGAGCCGGGCAAGGGCGTGGCTGGCTTCCGGCGGACCCACCGGGAGGCGCAGTCCGCCTCCCGGGTGTGCTCCTGGACGGGGCGCAAGAGCGCGCGCTTCGCCGACATCGAGCCCGAGGCCATCGGGCTGGCGGACATCGACGCCACCCGTGCCCTGGTCCACCGGCGCCTCGGCCAACTGGCGGAAGAGGGCGCTCGACACGATTCGCTCCGCAAGACGCTGGAGGTCTATCTGGCCTCGGGGCAGAACGCCCGGTCCGCAGCCTTCAAACTCGGCCTCACGGAACGCACGGTCGCCAACCGACTGCAAGCGGCGCGCGCCCTGCTGCCCTCGGACACCCGGCTGTCCTCGCTTGAACTCGCGCTGGCCCTCCGGCTCCTGCCCCTGACCACCAAACGACCGGCGATGCGGTAGTGCCGGGTACGGCCCGCCGGGCAGGGAGACCCCCGTACGCTCGAAGTATCGTTTCCGCATCGCCTTGGGTCCGCCGACGTCAGCGCTGCTGGTCCGGCGCGGCGGCGTCGACGGCGCCCAGCGACTCGAACAGGCGCAGTGCGAGGGCGGTCTCCAGCGATCCGGCGTCCGTGCCCGGCGGGAGGAGGTCGCCGGCCTGTCGGAGCCGGTAGGCGACCGCGCGGCTGCTGACGTGCAGCCGTCGCGCGGTCTCGCGCGCGTTCGAACCGCAGCCGAGGTAGGTGCTCAGGGTCTTGCGGGCGGTGGCCGCCTGGCGGGTCGGTCGGGCGAGTCGGCCGAGTTGCCGTCTGATGAGGGTGCGGGACGCCTCGACGTCGGCCAGGGCGATGGCCTCCGGTGCCGAAGCGGAGAACCGCAGCACGGGACGCCTCTGGTGCTCGGCGACGCGCAGGGCCATGCGCGCCTCCGCGTGCGATTGGCGGAAGCCCTCGGCCCCGCGTGCCGGCTCGCCCATGCCGATCCAGCAGCCGCTCTCGGCTGCGGCGTCCGCTGCCGCGGCGACCGCGTCCGCCCGGGAGGTCGCGATCCACACCCAGCCCAGCTCGGCATCCGGCCACACCGCGCAGTGCGGTGCGTTGACGCCGCGCATCAGCATCCGTACGACCCGTTCGGACCCCGGGCCCGACGCGGTCAGTGCCAGGTGATCGCTGCGTAAGTTGTAGAAGTCCAGGCTCGCGGCACCCTCTCCCCTCAACACCTCGCGCACCGCGTGCAGTTGGCGGTGTCCCCGGGCCGGCCTGATCGCCGTGAGCTCCTCGCGGTACTCCGCGATCGCGAGCTCCCCGAGGTGCTCGATCTCGGCGAACAGCCGCCGGGCTCCGAGCCGTACGGCCCCGAGGGCGACCCCCGCGTCCGCGGCGGTGGGCACCGCCTCGATCAGGGCCTCCTCCAGGACGCGGTGCCCCGTGCGGTAGGCGTCCAGCAGGTCGCGCTCGGGGGTGCCGTTGCGCGCCGCCAGTCGAGCGACGTGCCGCGTCTCCGGAAGGCGCAGCGGCTCGCCGTCGTGGGCGAGCGCGGTGATCAGCTCGTGGATCACCGCGCGGGTCTCGGTGACGACCCTGGCCGTGAGCCCGGGTTCGTCGATGAGTTCCTTGCCGATTCCCATCCGTCTTATCCCGTCGACGACCTGTCTCGTCAACGCATCGAGCTGGGCCTGGAGTTGGTCACTGGCAACATGCAACAGTTCAGCCTCGTCAGTCACATCCGAAAGCTTCGCAGGGTGCGCAACTTTCCGTCGAGTTCTGCGCACCTTGTACGTGGCATCGCAAGCATCGCGCCAGGAAAGTTGGGCCCATGAGCACCCCCGAGACCCCGTCGCAGGCCTCGTCGGCCGAGATCAACGAGCTGTGCCTGACGCCCGCCACCGAACTCGCGAGCCGAATCCGCCGGCGTGATCTCTCTCCCCGCGAGCTCACCGCGGCCTTCCTGACGCGCATCGAGCAGCGCAATCCGGCCCTCAACGCCTTCGTGCACGTGGCGGCCGACACGGCGCTCGAAGCCGCCGCCGAGTCGGAGCGGCAGCTCGTCCGGGGACACCTCGCGGGGCCGCTGCACGGCGTGCCGATCGCCATCAAGGACCTGTTCGACTACAAGGCCGGGATGCCCAACACCTTCGGCGTGACGGCCTTCCGGGAGTACGTGCCGGATCGGACCGCCCGGCACGTCGCCGAGCTGGAGGGTCTCGGGGCGATCGTGCTCGGCAAGACCAACACGCCGGAGTTCGGCCACAAGGGCCTCACCGACAACAGGTTGTTCGGGCCGACGAGCACTCCGTTCGCCCTCGGCAAGAACGCGGGGGGATCGTCCGGCGGGTCCGCGGCGGCCCTGGCCGACGGGCTGTGCGCCCTGGCGCAGGGTTCGGACGGTGGGGGATCGGTGCGGATTCCGGCGTCGTTGTGCGGCGTGGTCGGGTTTAAGCCCACGTTCGGTCGCGTCTCCGACGCGGTTCGCCCCGACGCGTTCCTGTGCCACGTCCCGTACATGAGCAACGGTCCGATGGCCCGCACGGTCGAGGACTGCGCGCTGATGCTGTCGTGCATGGTCGGGGACGATCCCCGTGACCCGACCAGCGTTCCCCATGACGGCACCGACTTCCAGGCGGCCACCCGGCGCAATCCGACCGGTCTGCGTGCCGCGTACCTCCCCACCTTGGGTGGGTTCCCGGTGGAGCCCGGGGTGCGCACCGTGGTGGACGGTGCGGTCGCGGCCCTGGAAGAGGTCGGCATCCACGTCGACCGGCCGGACTTCCGGCTGCCGCTGCCGCACCGCGAGGTCACCGACCTGTGGGTGCGCAACGCGGGCGCCATCGCCTCGACCGTGGTCGAGGCGTTCGCCGCCGAGGGCCTCGACCTGCGCGGCGAGCCGTGGGACGACCTCCCTCCCGGGCTGCGCGCGATGATCGAGCGGACCGACGGCCGCACGCTGATGGACGGGCGCCGTGACCAGATGGTGCGCACGGTGCTCTACGACGCCGTTGCGGACCTCTTCGACCGGTACGACCTCGTCATCAGCCCCACCTTGGCCGTGGCGGGTTGTGACAACGCGGACGACGGGTGGACCGTGGGCCCCGACCGGATCGAGGGCGAGGAGGTGGACCCGGTCCTGGGCTGGTGCTTGACCCACCTGTTCAACTTCACCGGTCATCCGGCCATCTCGGTGCCGGCCGGGTTGACGGGGGAGGGCCTGCCGGTCGGGTTGCAGATCGCGGGGCGTCGTTACGCGGACGTCGACGTCCTCTCGGCCGCGGCCGCCTTCGAGCGCGCACGGCCGTGGTCCCGGCACTACCGCACGATCGCCGCGACCCGCCGCTGAGCGTTCGGGGCGCCCGGCGGCTTCCGTCGGATTCGCGTCCCGCCGGCCGAGACCGAGGGCCGTGCAGGCGGCACGGTCCGCCCTGCGCTCCTCGGAATTCTTCGCCCCGCTTTCCGGTGAGCCCGACCGGCGGGCAACGGCGAATGGCAGGATGAATGGTCATTCGGACGTATTCCGTTTCGCTCCCCGGAAGTCCTGTGATGAGTGTGTCGGACACGAAGTCCAGTGCCTTGTGCGACGAGTGCGCCTATGGCATCGTTCAACCATAGGCGATGTTCACGAAATGTTCGGCCGATTCGTGGACGATAATTGCTAGTGAAGAAAATCTGGCGCACCGGCCACCTTCCCCCCACACGGCCAGAACTTCACAAAGAGAAACCCCGGATGACACTCCGGGGCAAGGGGGAATGGAGGAAAATGGTGGCGAAGACTTCACGGCGCGATTTCCTGAGAGCGATGGGGATCACGGGAGGCGCCGGTGTCATGTACTCAGCGATGGGGGCGCTCGGCCTGGCGCCGGTGCCCCGGGCGGTCGCCGGTGACTACCGCCCGCCGAAGCGCGCCGACTTCACCAACAACCGACAGCAGGCGGGGAAGAAGGTCCTGATACTCGGTGCAGGCATCGCCGGTCTCGCAGCGGCGTACGAACTGGGCAAGGCCGGATACGACTGCCGGATCCTCGAGGCCAAGAACCGGGTGGGCGGCCGCAGCTGGACGGTCCGCAACGGCACCACGGAGACGGACCTCGACTACCGTGCCCAGACGGCGACGTTCGCCGAGGGGGACTACTTCAACGCTGGCCCGGCCCGAATTCCGCAGTCCCATGTGACGCTGGACTACTGCCGGGAACTCGGCGTCAAGCTGGAGACCTTCGTCAACCAGAACGCCAATGCGTTGATCTACCATGAGAACAGTCCGGCGCTGGCGAATCAGGCGGTGCGTTGGCGGACCGCCAAGGCCGATGTGTACGGCTATGTGTCGGAACTGCTGGCCAAGGCAACGGACCAGGGCGCCTTGAACCAATCGCTGACCGCAACGGACAAGGAGCGGCTGCTCGAATTCCTGAAGGATTTCGGCGACATAAAAGGCCGGGCGGACAACTGGGCCTACACCGGCAGCAGCAGGCGGGGCTATTCGGTGGAGCCGGGCGCGGGCTTCCAGAGCGGTACGGTCCTCGGGCCGCCGCCCTCCCTCTCGGACGTCATCGCCAGCGGACTGGGCCACCGCTTCTCCTTCGAGCTCGACTACCAGCAGGCCACGGCGATGTTCCAGCCGGTCGGCGGGATGGACGCCCTGCCGAAGGCGTTGGCCACGGCGATCGGCAGCACCCGCATCGTCCACGGCGCGCGTGTCACCCGGGTCATGAACCAGACGGCCGGGGTCTCGGTCACCTGGGTGAACCCCCAGAACCAACCGACCACCGAGACCGCGGACTTCGTGATCGCGGCCATACCGCCGATGCTGATGGCACGTGTAGAGCACAACCTCGGTGCGAACGTCACGACCGCTCTCCGCTACCCCCAGGCGGGCGCGGCCGGGAAGATCGCCCTTGAGTACCGCAATCGTTGGTGGGAGACGGACCAGCGCATCTACGGCGGTGTCACTCCGACCGACAACGACCTGTTCACCGTCTGGTACCCCTCGCACGGCTACCAGGGCAACCGCGGCATCGTCGTCGGCTACTACCACGCGGGGAACGCCGCGGTCACCTACGGCGCGTTGACGCACGCGGACCGCGAGCGGCGGGCGGTGACCCAGGGCGTCAAGATCCACGGTGACAAGTACCGCACGGAACTCGCCTCCTCGTTCAGCGTGGCCTGGCACCGCACCCCGTTCATCGAGGGCGGCTGGGCGGCCTGGCCCTCCCAGACCGGGCCGGAGTACCAGCTGCTGAACCAACCGGCCGGGCAGGTCTACTTCGCCGGGGACTGGCTCAGCCACACCATCGCCTGGCAGCACGGGGCGTTGACCTCGGCCCGCAAGGCGGTGACGGAGATCCACACGAGGGTGCTGGCCGGCTGAACCGCCGGCCGCCTCCGCGGTCACGCGCCGGGGTCCTCCGTTTCCGAACGGGTACGGAAGATCCCGGTGCCGCCGCGCGGGCGGGAGCCGACGGCGCGCGGTCGCCCCCGGTACGGAACGTACGGTCGGACCCGCCCGCGTGCGCCGGAGCGTCGCTCGTGCGGGATGACGATCCGCCCGCCGGACCGTCACCGGGGCGCTGCGTCCCGGTAGCCGATCCGCGCCGCCACGGTCCCCGGGGAAGACGCGTCCTTCGGGGCCTGAACGGGGCGAACACGGCCGATCCGTGCGAGCAAGCCCGATACTGGTGTCTTCTCATGACGGACGATCAGAGGGGACGTCGGTGAACACCGTGGGCAAGGGGCGGCGTTGGAGTGCAGGGGGCACCGGGGACGGGCGACACGCGGTCGTGGTGGGCGGGAGCCTTGCGGGACTCCTCGCCGCGCACGTCCTGGCCGGGTACGCCGATCGGGTGACCGTCGTCGAGCGTGACAGGTTCCCCCGGGGCATGGAGCCGCGGTCCGGGGTACCGCAGGGACGACACCCGCATGTCCTGCTGGAGGGCGGGCAGTCGGCGTTGGAGGAACTGCTGCCCGGCTTCCTCGCGGAACTCGCGGCGGCGGGGGCACCGCGGGTGGGCATGCCCTCGGGCCTGGTGCAGTGGCAGGACGGGCGCTGGTTCCGGCGCCTGCCCGCAACCCTGCACATCCACACCGGATCCCGCGCACAACTGGAAGGGTTGGTCCGGCGTCGGGTTCTCGCCAATCCAGTGATCGAGGTGCTGGAGTCCACCGAGGTGCTCGGGCTCCTCGGTGACGCTTCCCGGGTGCGGGGCGTACTGCTGCGTGACCGTTCCGAGGGCGCCGACGGGGAACGACGTGCCCTGGAGTCCGACCTGGTGGTCGACGCCTCAGGCAGCCGCACCAGGGCCCCGCGATGGCTCACGGCGATCGGGGCCGAGGCCCCCCGCGAGGAGACCATCGACACGGGCCTGGCCTACGCGTCCCGCCTCTACCGCGGCAGGAGCGGCGTCCTCGGCGGCGACACGGCCGGCTACTACGTCTATCCCAGTCCGGCCCAGGTCCACGCCGGCGGTGCACTGCCACTGGAGGACGGCACCCACCTGGTCATCGTCTCCGGGCTCCGCGGGGACGAACCGCCCACCTCCGACGACGCGTTCGTGACCTACGTCAAGAGGCTGCCGCACCCCCTCCTGCACCACTGGCTGGACGAAGCCGAGCCGCTCACACCGGCGTTCGGCTACCGCCAGGCCGCGAACATCCGCCGCCGCTACGACCTGCCCGGCCATCCGGCCGGCTTCCTCGCCACGGGGGACGCCCTGTGCACCTTCAACCCGGTCTACGGACAGGGCATGGCCGTCGCCGCGATGAGCGCGGTCGCCCTGCGCGACGCGCTGGCCGGTCCTCAACGGACCCCCACGACGCGGCGCGTGCAACGGGCGATCCTCGCGGCGTCCCGGCAGGCGTGGGACATCTCCGCCGGCGCGGACCGCAAGATGCCCGGTGCGATCGGCAACGCGGTCGGCAGCGGGCCCGCGGACCGCGCAGCGGACTGGTACGTGAACCGCGTGCAGGAGCGGTACCCCGGCGACCCGGTCGTCGGGCGGGCCTTCCGTTCCGTACTCAACCTCTCCGCCCCCCTCACAGCCCTGTTCACTCCCGCCGTGGCCCGGGTCGTGCTTCTCCGCCCGCTCCCGAGGACACCCGCCGTTCCACCGGTGGCACCGGAGGAGCGGTGACGCCGGCGCACCGGTGAGGGCGTCACCCCGGCCCCCGAAGAGCCGGTGCTCTCCACCGGGTGGGAACGGACCGACTGCACGCCGCCGTTCAGACGCCCAGTCCCGGGGACGGCGGGGAAGGGAGGTGCGGCGCGACCCACCTCGCCGTTGGTCGGGGCGGGGCGCCCGCGATCAGCGAGCTCACCGTGGCGACGCGGTGCGCCAGATCGCCCGCAGGGACGTCGACGAGTCCGTAGCCGGACGCGCGACAGTCCTCTTCGCGGATCTCTGCGAATGCCGGGTGTTCCGGAAAACCGATCCGTCGGGCCGCGAACGGCTCGCAGAATCCCAGATCGCGGACGAGGAACACCTGTCGCTCGTCAGCAGCGCACCGACGGGTGTGAAGGCTGCCGCGAGCCGTAGGCCACCAATCACCCGCAGCCTGGGAACCCCTTTTGGCGTATCAAAAGATTGCGATCATCGATGGGGAAGGTTCCCCTAGTGTGGCAGCAACTCCAAGAAAGTGGGTGCGCTGCTGTCGCGAGTGCACTCGAACGCCCGCGAGTCAGCTTCGAGGGAAGGTGGAAAACGGTGCCGACATATGTGAATGACTCCGTCATCAGTAGGGTTGGCGTGGGAAACGAGTTGTCTGCCGGTGTCCGTGGTGAGTGCACCGTGCTCCACGGAAATGGCGTGGTCGGGGAGGCGAACAACGGCTACGCGGCTTATGGGGTGTGGGGGAAGAGTGACTACGGATATGCAGGGAAATTTAGCGGGAGGGTGGGTGTCAGTGGCACTCTCACGAAGGGAAGTGGTCAGTTCCGAATTGACCATCCACTGGATCCTGAGAATCGATATTTGAATCACGCGGGCATCGAATCACCGGAGCAGTTGAACCTCTATAGTGGAATCGCCGTGACGGACAGTGAAGGGGTGGCGGTTGTTGTGCTTCCCGAATACTTCGCGGCGTTGAACAGCGACTTTCGCTATCAGCTCACCGTCATGGGGGGCTTCGCGCAGGTGACCGTGTCCGAGGAGGTGAGCGGCAACCGTTTCGCGATCGCCACTGACCGTCCGGAAGTGAAGGTGTCCTGGCAGGTGACCGGTGTTCGGCAGGACCCCTTCGCACGTGCCCATCCCATGGTCGTGGAGGAAGAGAAGCCCGAGGAGGAGAGAGGCACGTACCTCCACCCCGAAGCGTGGGGCAAGCCGTCAGAAGCGGGTGCGGACTACGCGTGGATGCCGCCGGGGTCTGCTTGAGGGGCGATCTTGTAGGCCGGGGCCGGTAGATCCGGGGTGCCGCCCGATGGGACGCCCTTCACCCGTTCGAGTGCCGGGCGGGCGCAGCGTACGTTCCCGGAGGTGATCGCGTTCCGGGGCAGGGTGAGGTTGAAGGCTCGTTCCAGGCCTTCGAAGAACAGTGCGATGTCGTCCGTCCAGTTGTCTGCCTTCTCCGCGATGCGTAGGTGCAGGTTGAGGAAGGACAGCGGTGCTTCCGGGGCGAACGGCGGCTGGCCCGGGGTGTACGAGGTGAGCTCGTACACGTCCGGCTGGTCCTCGGCGTCGTCCTCGATGGGAAGGGGGTTCTGGTACACCCCGTCCTTGAAGTAGTCGAAGGTGTACATGGCCTTGCCCATGGTTGCACGGAGCGTGATCTGTTGCTCGGGAGGCGGGTTGAGGGAGCGCGAGAAGGCATGGTCGAAGTCGTGGTAGCCCAACCACGTCCAGCCGTTATCCTCCCCGAAGGCCAGCACACGGGTGAGGTCGTCGGTGCCCTCCCGCGCGTCCTGCTCCTCGACCTGGTGGAGCAGCAGCCCGTTGGCGATGTCCTGTGCGTCGGCCCCGTAGGCGAGGGCGACGTTCTTGGCGGACGGCCCCTTGATGAAGACGAGTTCCGTGAAGGGCTGCTGGCACCGCCAGCTGTCGGCGATCCACGCCACGCCGTCGCCCATCGGGCCTTGGCGGGCGAGGAACTCTTCGAACGCGGCTGCCTGCTTCGGGGGCATGTAGCTCTGGCGGGCCATGCGTGCCCCGTCCTCCAGCCAGTCGAGTTCCGCCACGGACCTTAGCTCGGCCACGACCACCCGGTCCCGTACGAAGGTCATCCGTCCTCCGCCGGCGTGCACGTATCGGATGTACGGGCCCTGCGGGTCCGGACCGAGGGGATGTCCCTGTCCCGATCCGGGGCTGGGCCGGTATCGCGCGCCGCCGTGGGTCCGTTGGGCGAAGTGTTCCAGCTCGGCGAGTTCCGCTGCCGCAAGGAGCACACTCATCGGTTCGCCGCCATCGACGACACACACCCGCTCGCCGGTCTCCTCCACGCGACCGACGAGACCCGCCAAGTCCGCTATGGCGTCGCTCAGTTCAACGTTGTCCATACGAGAAGACCCTACTGGCGGCGCGGAGTCGGGCCGGGGACGGGCCCGCGGAGGCGGGGACGACCTGGAATTCCTGACTCGGAAGACCAAAGCGTGTCTCTTTGACGCGCTGAGCAGTTGATCGCTAGGGCCTGCCTCCCTTGGTCCGCGCACATCCGGTTCGCGCAGTTCGATCCCTCGGTGGCAGGGTGTCGTTATGGATCAAGCAGAGGTACTGCTCATCGGGGGGCGCGCGGGCGTCGGCAAGACGACCGTGGGGTGGGAGGTCTCAGCGCGTCTGCGCGCCGCGAGGGTCGCCCACTGCGTCGTCGAAGGCGACTTCATGGGGCAGGCACATCCCGCTCCGGAGGGGGATCCCCGGCGCAGCAGGATCGCGGAGCGCAATCTGACGGCGCTCTGGTCGAACTACGCCGAGCTCGGGTACCGCCGCTTGATCTACACGCAGACGGTGAGCGTGCTGGCTGAGAACGAGGCCGTGTTCCAGCGCGCCATGGGTGCGCATGTCAGGATCGTGCGGGTCGTGCTCACCGCCTCCGATGCCACCGCTCGTGAGCGGCTGACGGGTCGGGAACTGGGCTCGGAGCTGGAGCGCGAACTGGAGAGCAGCGCCCGTAAGGCGCGGATCCTGGATGAGCAGACGCCTCTGGACACGGTGCGAGTGGCCACCGACGGACGTTCGGTGGTGGACATAGCGCGTGAGGTGTTGGGCGCTACCAGCTGGCTGCCCGGCACCTCCGGTTAGTGTTCTTCGTCGCTCAGTATCGGGTCCGGATCGGGACGGCGGCGAGGTGGCGTGCGGCCCGGTAGGAGATGGCGGGCTCGTCCGTGCGCATGGCCAGGCCACGTCGATTCAGGTGGGAAGCCGGAGAGTCCGTCGTGATCCTGGCCCGGCGGCCCGGACGATCACCCTCGGTTACTATGCTCACTTCATGCCGGAAGCCGGCAGCAAGGGGCGTGGCGCCGTCGACGGTCCGCCGGAGGAACGGGGAGACCGGCTCGCCGGTCCGATTCCCCGGATTCCCGAGCCGCCGTTGACCGGCGATGCCTGACTCCACGCACCGGAGAAGTCGTTCGTGGATCGCAAGGACGAAGAGATGGGTGGCCTGGGAAAGTGTTGGAAGAGGTCGTAGCAACCCGCTATGTCGCGCCCCTGCGCGAAGGCGGTTCGCTCCCCGGCATCGTCGAGGCCGACGATCTCGGTACGTACGCGATGAAGTTCACCGGGGCGGGGCAGGGCCGCAAGACCCTGGTCGCGGAAGTGCTGTGCGGACTGCTCGCCCGGCGGCTCGGACTGCGCGTCCCCGACCTCGTGGTGATCGACCTGGACCCGGTGCTCGGCCTCGGGGAGCCCGACCCCGAGGTGCAGGAACTCCTCCGGGGCAGTGCGGGGCCGAACCTCGGCACGGCCTACCTGTCCGGCGCCCTCGGGTTCGATGCGCTGGCCTACGCGGTCGATGCGCGGGAAGCGGGGCGGATCGTCTGGTTCGACGCGCTCGTCAACAACGTCGACCGGTCCTGGCGCAACCCCAACCTGCTGGTGTGGCAGGACGACCTCTGGTTGATCGACCACGGCGCCAGCATGATCTGGCACCACAACTGGCCCACCGCCACCGCCTCGGCCGCCCGTTCCTACGATGCGACGGACCACGCCCTGGCGCCCTTCGCCCCCGACCTGGCCGCGGCGGCCGCCGAGTTGGCCCCGCTGGTGACGGAGGACCTGTTGCAGGAGGTGGCCGCCGCCGTGCCGGACGCCTGGCTGGCCGGCGAGGAGGGCTTCGACACCCCCGACGCCGTGCGCGGGGCCTATGTGTCGACGCTGTCGCCCCGTGCCCGCGACATCCATCGTCGGATCGAACTGGGGCCGCCGGACCCACGGTTGACGGGGCGCAGGGCCGGTTGGCTGGTGGTTGGCGAGGGACGGGGGGACCGATGAGCGGGCGGGACGTGTTCGAGTACGCGGTGCTGAGGGTGGTGCCGCGGGTGGAGCGCGGCGAACTCATCAACGCCGGAGTGGTGGTCTACTGCCGAGCCCGGTCGTTCGTGGCCGCGCGGATCCACCTCGACGAGACGCGACTGCTCGCCCTCGACCCGAGGGCGGACCTGGTCGGGGTGCGGGCGGCCCTGCACGGGGTGGAGCAGGTGTGCGCGGGGGGCGCGCAGGCGGGTCAGGCCGCGCGTGACGACGCGGGGCGCCGGTTCCGCTGGCTGGTGGCGCCCCGGTCGACCGTGGTGCAGCCCGGCCCGGTGCACACCGGGCTCACCACCGATCCGCGCGCCGAGTTGGAGCGGCTGGTGGACGTCCTGGTGCGCTGAGTCCCGGCGGGACGGCGGTCGCCGGGGCGCCGTCCCGCCGCGCGCTCCGGCGACGAGGCCACCGGTTTGTTTCCGGCCAGTCTTCACCGGTGGCCAAAGGCCCTCTTGACGGAAGCCGACCGTGATGCGTCGGGCGTGACCGGATCGGTATCAGAGAGGTGCCGACGAGGGGGGTTGCACCGCGCGTGAGCTGCGATATGGTCGGCCGGCCCCCCACGGCTTGTGTGATTTTCGAGGAGCGTGCGCGTGTTCGTCCGGTTCCGGCGTCTGCAGTACATAGCAGCCGCGGTGGTGATGTCCGTGGTCTCCGGATGTGGGTTCGTCGCCGAAAGCACATCGCAGGAAGACCAAAAGATCACTGTGGGGACGACGAGCGCGCCCAGCACGCTTGACCCGGCGGCGTCCTGGGACGGCTCCTGGGAACTGTATCGGAACGTCTACCAGACCCTCCTCAGCTACCCCGCGGGTGCCTCCACCCCCGAGCCGGACGCCGCCGAGTGCGACTTCACCGACGACTCGATGCGGACCTACTCCTGCACCCTGCGGGAGGGCCTGACCTTCTCGGACGGGGACGTCCTCAACTCCAAGGCCGTCAAGCACAGCTTCGACCGCATCCTGCGCATCGGCGTGCCGAACGGACCGAAGGGGCTGCTGCGCAGCCTCGACCGCGTGGAGGCGGGCGGCGAGCGGATCGTGGTCTTCCACCTCAAGCGGCCCGACGCGACCTTCCCCTACGTCCTGGCGACCCCCGCGATGTCGCTGGTCGACCCCCGCGAGTACCCGGCGAACGCCCTGCGCACGGGGACCAAGGTCACCGGCTCCGGCCCGTACGTGCTCTCCGCCTACGAGGAGGGCCGCGAGGCGCGGCTGACCCGCAACCCCAAGTACAAGGGGTACGCGGACCGCAAGAACGACGAGGTGACGATCCGGTACTTCCAGGACTCCGCGTCCCTCGCCCGGGCCCTGCGCGACGAGAAGATCGACGTCACCTACCGCGGCCTGGCCGCCGAGGAGGTCGCGAACCTCCAGGAGCGCGCCGCCGAGGACGACCTCCAACTCGTCGAGGGCGCCAGCACCGAGGTCAGCTACCTGATCTTCAACCCCAAGGACCGCTGGGCGGGCGAGGAGGCCGTGCGCCGGGCGGTGGCCCAGCTGATCGACCGCAACGCCATCGTGCACAAGGTGTACAAGGACACCGTCGACCCGCTGTACTCCATGATCCCCAGCGGTCTGCCGGGGCACACGACCGGTTACTTCGACGCCTTCGGGGAACCCGACGCCGAGGCGGCGGCAGCCACCCTGGACCAGGCCGGCATCTTCGAGCCGGTGCCGCTGGAACTGTGGTTCACCTCCGACCGCTACGGGTCGGAGACCGCCGCCGCCTACACCGAGATCAAGCGGCAGTTGGAGGAGTCCGGACGGTTCGAGATCACCCTGCGCAGCAGCCCGTGGAAGACGTTCGAGGCCGGCTACCGCAAGGGCGAGTACCCCGCCTTCGGCCGCGGGTGGTCCCCGGACTACCCCGACCCGGACAACTTCATCGCGCCCTTCGTGGGGAAGCGGAACGTGCTGGGCATCCCCTACGCCTCCCGGCAGATCGACTCCAACCTGCTGCCGAGGACGCAGCGGGAGCCGAACCGCTCCGCGGCGGCGGGGGACTTCAAGCGGGTGCAGGAGATCCTCGCGAAGGATGCGCGGCTGCTGCCGCTGTGGCAGAGCCGGCTCTACATGGCCGCGAACGAGGAGATCTCCGGGGTCGAGCGGGCCCTGGACCCGTCCATGGTCATGCGGATGTGGGAACTCCGTAGGAAAACCAGTTGGTAGGACCGGAAACGGGGTCGCCTGTCAGTGGGGGCCGGTAGTTTCTCGGGTGTGGGGGCGGCCGTGCACGGCACGGCCGCCGAACGACCGTTTTCCGGAGGAACTGCACGTGACCGACACCCTGCTGCCCGAATCCTGGCGCGGCGTCCTCGGCGAGGAGCTGACGAAGCCGTACTTCAAGGAACTGGCCGAGTTCGTGGAGGGGGAGCGGGAGAAGGGGCCCGTCTACCCTCCCCGTGACGAGGTCTTCGCGGCGCTGGAGGCCACCTCCTACGACCGGGTGAAGGTCCTGATCCTGGGACAGGACCCCTACCACGGCGAGGGCCAGGGCCACGGCCTGTGCTTCTCCGTGCGGCCGGGGGTCAAGACCCCGCCGTCGCTGCGCAACATCTACAAGGAGCTCAACGCCGAGCTGGGCCACCCGGTGCCGGACAACGGCTACCTGATGCCGTGGGCGCAACAGGGCGTCCTGCTGTTGAATGCGGTGCTCACGGTCCGTGCCGGGGAGGCCAACTCCCACAAGGGCAAGGGCTGGGAGCGGTTCACGGACGCCGTCATCCACGCGGTCGCCGACCGGCCCGACCCGGCCGTGTTCGTCCTCTGGGGCAACTACGCGCAGAAGAAGCTGCCGCTCATCGACCAGGAGCGGCACGTGGTGGTGAAGGGGGCCCACCCCTCGCCGCTGTCCGCGAAGAAGTTCTTCGGGTCCAAGCCGTTCACCCAGATCGACGAGGCGGTGGCCGGCCAGGGGCACGAGCCGATCGACTGGCGGATTCCGAACCTGGGCTGACCCCACCGCTCCCGCGGAGCGCGCGGGCGGGTGTCAGGGGCCGGGCTGGACCAGTGGTGCGTACCCCGCCCGCGCCTGCCCGGTCGCCGTCACCCCGGCGGTTAGCGTCAGGGAGAGCGGCGCGGTCGGCGTCGGGGCCGGTACCCCGGAGGCCGACCGCGCCCCGGCGGACCGGCGGAGGCAGTGGTGGTGCAGCGCAACGGGCGGGAGACGCAGGACGGGGAGCACGAGGAAACGCTCACCCGCATCGGACAGGCGGTGATGCTGCACCACGGGGGTGACCGGGAAGAGGCCCGGGACCGCTTCCTCGCCCTGTGGGGGGAACTCACCGAGGACGGTGACCCCCTGCACCGTTGCACCCTCGCCCACTACCTGGCCGACACCCAGGAGGATCCCGAGGCCGAACTCGCCTGGGACCTGCGGGCCCTGTCCGCCGCCGACGAACTCGCGGTGGACGCCGTGCCCCCGCGCGGGCCGGCCTCGGCCGCGCGGGCCCTCTACCCGACCCTGCACCTGAACCTCGCCGCGGACTACGCGAAGCTCGGCCGCCGTGACGCTGCCCGCAGTCATCTGCTGCTCTCCCGCGGCGCGCTGGACGCGTTGACCGCCGACGCCCGGGGAGAGGCCGTCCGCGCGGCGATCACCCGACTGTGGCGGCAGTTGGACGAGGACCCGCCGAGCCCCGGGGCCCCCGGGCGCGCGTCCTAGCGCGGGGGGCTTCGACCGGATCGACCGACCGGTGACCGCCTTGGGCCACGTATGCTGCCGGGCGGTAGCCCGCACCGTTTGGCAGGAGACACGTGTGAAGGTCGGTTGCATCGGACTCGGCGACATCGCGCAGAAGGCGTACCTGCCGGTACTCACCACCCAACCGGACGTGGAACTGCACCTCCAGACCCGCACTCCGGCAACCCTCCGGCGGGTCGCCGCCGCGTACCACCTGCCCGAGGAACGGTGCCACCCGGACCTCGACGGCCTGCTCGCCCGGGGCATCGACGCGGCCTTCGTCCACGCCCCCACCGAGACGCACCCCGAGATCGTGGCCCGGCTCCTCGAAGCCGGTGTGCCGACCTACGTGGACAAGCCGCTCGCCTACGACCTCGCCGCCTGCGAACGGCTGGTGCGGCTCGCGGAGGACCGGGGGGTCTCCCTGAGCGTGGGGTTCAACCGCCGTCACGCGCCGGGGTACGCCCAGTGCCTGGAACACCCGCGCGAGTTGATCGTCATGCAGAAGAACCGCGTCGGGCTCCCCGAGGAGCCGCGGTCCTTCGTCTTCGACGACTTCATCCACGTCGTGGACACCCTGCGCTTCCTCGTACCCGGCACCGTCGACCACTTCGGGGTGCGGGCGAAGACCGAGGACGGGCTCCTGCACCACGTGGTGCTCCAACTCGCGGGCGAGGGCTTCACCGCCCTCGGCGTGATGAACCGGCTGAGCGGTTCGGTCGAGGAAGTGCTGGAAGTGGCCGGCCAGGACAGCAAGCGCCAGGTCCTCAACCTCGCGGAGGTCATCGACCACAAGGGCCAGCCCAGTGTCCGGCGGCGCGGGGACTGGGTACCGGTGGCCCGACAGCGCGGGATCGAGCAGGTCGTGCTGGCCTTCCTGGACGAGGTGCGCGCCGGGCGCACGATCAGCGCGCGGGACGCGTTGGCCACCCATGAGCTCTGCGAGCGGGTGGTGCTGGCGATCCAGGAGCAGGCCGGACTGGGCGCCGTCTGATCCGGCGCACCGCCCCGGTCCCCGCGTACGCCCCCAGGACGAGCAGGGCCGCGCCCACCGGCCAGGCGCCGAACCGGACGTACGCGGTGGTCCCGGTGGCCAGCGGCACCCGGTACACCTGCGCGGCGGCTGGGCGGGTGCCGAGCCGGGGCCCCACCGGTTCGCCCGCGGGCCCGTGCACCGCGGAGATTCCGGTGAGCGTCGCGTGGACCACGGACCGTCCGGTCTCGGCCGCCCGCAGTGCCGCCAGCGAGGCGTGCTGCGCCGGTGCCCAGCCGTCCTGGAAGGTCGAGGTCGCCGACTGGGCGACCAGCACCCCGGCGCCCCGCTCGACCAACCGCCGGCTCAGGTCGGGGAAGGCCGACTCGAAGCACACCAACGGGCCCACCCGCACCCCTCCGGTGTCCATCAGCACCTGTCGGGTCCCGCGCCGCCGGTCCTCGTCCGCGGCCCTGCCCACGGAGGTCGCCCAGCCCAGCAGGGAACGTGCCGGGACGTATTCCCCGAACGGGACCAGCCGCATCTTGGCGTACCGGTCGCCGGTGGGGCCGTGCGGGCCGACCAGCACCGAACTCTTGTAGATGCCGGCCGGGGCGTCGGGCCCGGTGCTGCGGGCGTCGACGTTGACCAGGACGTCGGCGCCGACCTCCCGGGAGAGGGCGGCGAGGCGCTCCGCCAGGTCCGGCCGGTCCGCCAGGTCCCGGCCCACGCTGCTCTCGCCCCACACCACCAGGTCGATCGGCCGGCCGACCAGGGAGCGGGTGAGGAGCTCGCCGCGGGCGAAGCGGGCCT
Source organism: Streptomyces sp. NPDC002490 (assembly GCF_040296045.1). NCBI lineage: Bacteria > Bacillati > Actinomycetota > Actinomycetes > Kitasatosporales > Streptomycetaceae > Streptomyces > Streptomyces sp. NPDC002490. The sequence goes on from NZ_JBEOWM010000039.1 coordinate 19,421, forward strand.
CCGGCCCGTCGACCACCCCGGGTTGGACCACGGCGATCCGTGCGGTACCGGCCGACCGGGGGACCGGCGCCCAGGCCCAGGCCGTCGTGGCGCCCACCGCCACGGTCGTGAGGCCCACCGCCCCCGTCAGTCGGGCCCCGGGCGCCGTGAGCAACAGCACCAGCGCCGTGTTGACGGCGACCACGCACAGGCTCACCAGCCACACCCCGCCCAGCGAGGCCAGCCGCAGCGCGGGGTCCACCTGCCACTGGCTGGCCCCCAGCAGGCCCCAGGGTCCGCCCAAGCCCTGCCACGAGCGGACGACCTCGATCGCCAACCAGGCCGAGGGCAGCACCAGCAGCGCGACGCCCGCCCGCCCGGGGCCCGGTCGGCCGCCGAGCAACCGTCGCACCCACCACCCCCAGGGCGCCCAGAGCAGGCCGAGCAGCCCCGCGAGCACCACCGTGAACACGTGCAGGCTGGGCAGCAGCCAGTGGTGCACCGCGAGCATGAACCCGAGCCCGCCGAGCCACCCGTCCCGCGCGGCCCGCCGCCCCGTGGCGGCTCCGCGGAGCAGCAGCAGCCAGGGCACCAGTGCGACCGGGGCGAGCCACCACAAGGCGGGTGCCGGAAAGGCCAGCGCGGGCAGGGCGCCGGCGGGCAGGGCGAGGGCCGACCGGCGCCACTGCGGGGCGGGAACGGCGCGCCCGGGGTGTCGTCCGTCGACCGCCTCGTCCATGGGCCCGCCTTCCGTCACTGCCCCGGGAGCGCGGGGCCGCCGCCGTTCCGGGGCCGGTGCGCTCCGCACGTCCAGCATGCGCCGGCCGCCCGTGGCGCGCGCGGGCCCACGGCGGCCGGAGGAACCGTGCGACCGTCGCGCCGGATCACGTGGCGGAGTCGCCGGTCGTGCGCGCCCTGCGCCACATCCGCTCCCCGAGCGCCTCCCGCAGTCGCCAGCCCTCGCGGGTGCGGACCGCGAGGAACGCGTACCGGCCGCCGTGCTCGACGTCCGGCGCCGCGTCCACGGAGCCGTCCGCCCGGTAGAGCACGGCGAGGTAGTCGGCGTTCACCCGCGCGGTGTCGCCCTCGTCGTGCTCCAGCAGGTCGAAGGAGAGCAGCCGGTTGACCAGGAAGTGTTGTCGGGTGGGATAGGGGGCCAGTGCGGCGGCCAGACGGTCGACGGCGTCCGTGTCCGTCGCGGGGTGCTCCGCGGGGTCCTCGGCGCAGGGGTGGTCCACGTGCCCACCGGGGACGAAGAGGCGGCGGAACGCGGCCCAGTCGCCCGCGTCGAGTGCGCGGGCGTACTCGGTGAGCAGGGAGTCGACGGCGAGACGGTCCATCACGGTGGCCAGGTCCACGCGCTGGGTCATGCGTCCAGTGTTGACCCCCGGTGCCGCCACGCCAAGGGTCGTGCGCCCTCCCGGTGGCCGCGTCCTCGTGGACCACGGAAGAGGGCCGGCCACGGTGGTGGCCGGCCCGGCCTCGTGGGCCCGGGAGCCCGATGGGGGGTCAGAAGCCGCCCGGGGGGCGGGCGGCGCGCGGACGAGGGGGGTGCGTGGCGCCGGTCGTGCTCGTCACCAGGTCGTGACGTCCGCCCGGACGGCGGCGGCCCACTCGGTCACCAGCGCCTCGTAGGTGCGTCGTTCCTCTGCGGACAGGCGACCGCCCGTCCGCAGCCACAGATCACGGATCTCCTCGTTGAGGGAGTCGGCGGAACGCACGCAACCGGCATGCTCTTGGGTGCGGGACATGACACGAAGCTTAGGCGCTCGATCTGACCATCCGCTACGCCTTGCCTATAGTTCATCACTGTACGCAAGGTGGTGCGGAGGGCTTTGCGGAGAGAACGTGCAGGTCATGTGCGGTTTCCGGTAGTCCGCCGAGCGGTTCGCCGGGAGCGGGCCTGTGAGGCAACTCTCTCGCTCGCGGCTGAATTTCGAGGACCTGGCGGGTTTTGATCGGACTGCGGCGAGGTAGGAGCGATCGCCGTCCCCTGCGGGGCGACCGGACGGTGTCAGTGCCGCGTCCTAGGGTGGAGCCGTCAACAGCCCATGCTGGCTGCGTGAGCTGAGCGCCCGTCCCGGCTGGACAGCGCCTCCGGGGCGGGCCGCTCCGCGCCTTCCCTCCGGCGCCCCGTCAGTGCCCGAACTCGCCGGCGTGGGGGCTGAGTACCCCGGCGCTCACGAGGACGAACAGCAGCACCCCGAGGGCGATCCGGTAGTAGACGAAGGGCATGAAGCTCTTGGTGGTGATGAAACGCATGAACCATGCGATCACGGCATATCCCACGCCGAAGGCCACGAGTGTCGCGAAGACCAACGGCCCCCAGGAGACGTGCCCCTCGCCCGCGTCCCGCAGTTCGTACGCGCCCGAGGCGAGCACCGCGGGGATCGCCAACAAGAAGGAGTACCGGGCCGCCGCCTCGCGGGTGTAGCCCATCAGCAGACCGCCGCTGATGGTCGCCCCGGACCGGGAGACCCCGGGGATCAGGGCCAGGGCCTGGCAGCACCCGTAGACGAGTCCGTCCCGCACCCCGAGGTCCTCCAGGGTCTTGCGGGGGCGTGCGGCCCGGTGCCGGCCGCCCGACTCGTCGCGTGCCGCGAGCCGGTCGGCGACCCCCAGCACCACCCCCATCACGATCAGCGTCGTCGCGATCAGCCGCAGGTCCCGGAAGGGCCCCTCGATCTGGTCCTTGAGTGTCACCCCGAGCACGCCGATGGGGATCGAGCCGATGATGACCAACCAGCCCAACTGGGCGTCGTGGTCCCGCCGCGCGGACCGGTCCGTCAGCGAGCGGAACCAGGCGGAGACGATCCGGGCGATGTCCTTGCGGAAGTAGATCAGGACGGCGGTCTCCGTGCCGATCTGGGTGATCGCGGTGAACGCGGCCCCGGGATCCTGCCAGCCCGCGAAAGCCGCGGTCAGTCTCAGGTGGGCGCTGGAGGAGATGGGGAGGAACTCGGTCAGCCCCTGGACGAGTCCGAGGACGAAGGCTTCGAACCAAGACATGGAAGGGCGGCATCCAGTGCTGAGCGGGGCCGGGCCGCGCGGAGCGGTCCGTTGCCCACGGGACGGCGGGGAAGGACGAGCCTGCGGCCCGCGAGGAGGGCGGCCCGGGCGGTCTCGTGCGCAGCCTAGGGGCCCGGGGTGAACGGGAACCGGCCGCCGGACGGCCGGGGGGCGGGCCGCGGGCGCGCGGGGGGGGGGGCCCCGGCGGGGGGGGGGGTGCGCGCCCCGGGGGGGGCCGCAGGGCGCGCCGGGGGCGGCCCCCCCCCCCCACTCCCGCCCCCCCCGCCCCCCCCCCGGCCCGGGGGGGCCCCCCCCCCCGGGGGGGCCGCCCCCCCCCGGCGTCCGTGGTGCCGGCGGTCAGACCAGACGGTCCTCGGCCAGCCGGGCGGCCAGGCGCTCCAGCAGCGGTCCGGCCTGGGCCATCGAACGGGCCGGGTCGGGTTCCAGCTCCGCCAGGGCGTAGGCGCGGCGGATGCCGGCGCGCTCCAGCTCCCCGGCCGACAGGGCGAGGCGCCCGCACACGGCCACCACCTCCACCCCGGCGGCCCGGGCCGCCGCGGCCACCCCGACCGGTGCCTTGCCGTGCAGGGTCTGCCCGTCCAGGGAGCCCTCCCCCGTCACCACCAGGGTGGCGCCCTCCAACGCCGCGGCGAAGCCGAGGACCTCCAGCATCACCTCGATGCCCGGGCGGAACCGGGCGCCGAGGGCCACCAGCGCCCCGTAGCCCACGCCGCCCGCGGCGCCCGCCCCGGCGCGTTCCGCGGCGCGCACGCCGGTGGCCCGTTCCATGAGCGCGGCAAAGCGGCTCAGCGCCGTGTCCAGGGCGGTGACGTCCGCCGCGTCGGCGCCCTTCTGCGGGCCGTACACCGCAGCCGCTCCCCGGGGGCCGGTGAGGGGGTTGTCGACGTCGCCGGCGAGGATCAGGTCCACCTCGGCGAACCGGGGGTCCAGGCCGGCGAGGTCCACCGCGGCGAGGTCCAGCAGACCTCCACCGCCCGGGCCCACCGGTTCCCCGGCCGCGTCCAGGAACCGGGCGCCCAGGGCGCTGAGCATCCCGGCACCGCCGTCGGTGGTGGCGCTGCCGCCGATGCCGAACACGATGGTGCGGGCGCCCGCGTCCAGCGCGGCGCGCAGCAGTTCGCCGGTGCCGTGGCTGGTGGCGGTGCGGGCGGCGAAGACCCCGGCCGGGAGCCGTTGCAGTCCGGACGCCCCGGCCATCTCCACCACGGCGGTGTCGTCCCGCAGGGCGAACCGCGTCGTCACCGCGTCGCCGAGCGGCCCGCGCACCCGGACGTCGCGGGGCGCGAAGCCCGCGGCGAGGGCGGCGGCGACCGTGCCGTCGCCGCCGTCCGCGACCGGGAGGGCGCGCACCTCCAGGTCGGGCACGGTCCGGCGGAGTCCGGCCGTCACCCGGTCGGCCACCTCGACCGCCGTCAACGAGCCCTTGAACTTGTCCGCGGCCACGAGCACGAGCCGCCGCGGGGCCCCGCCCCCGCCGCGTCCGTCGTCCGCCCCGGTCACCGATGCCTTCGTCACGTGCTGTCCCGTCCCCTTCACTCGTCGGCCCGCGCCGCTGCGACCCTAACCGGCGTCCCCCCGGCCGGCTCGGGCTCCCCGTCACGGACACGGCGCGCCACCACGGCGAAGCTGGATGTTTCCCCCCATAGTGGGGCGCGATGAGCACAGAGACGCTGGAGACGGACCCCGGGGAGAGCGGCGCACCGGACGGGGCGAGCCCACCGCCCGACCTCATCGTGGTCGGCGTCGGGGTCGGGGTGGTCCTCGCCGTGGTCGCCTGGGCGGCGGTCGGCAAGGAGTCCTTCGACTCGGTGTCGGGCACCGCACTGGACTGGGTGCTCGCCAACTTCGCCTGGCTCTTCGTCATCGCCGCGGACGCCTTCCTGGTGCTGTGCCTGGTGCTCGCCCTCTCCCGGTTCGGGCGGGTGAAGTTGGGCACGGACGACAGCGAACCGGAGTTCACCAACCTGGCGTGGATCGCGATGATGTTCAGCGCCGGCATGGGCATCGGGCTGATGTTCTACGGCGTCGGGGAGCCCCTGACCCACTACCTGGAGCCGCCGCCGGCCAGCGGGGTGGAGCCGCGGACGCCCGCCGCGGCCCGGGTGGCCTTGGAGTACTCGTTCTTCCACTGGACGCTGACCCCGTGGGCGATCTACGGGATCGCCGGACTCGCCCTGGCCTACGCCAGCTTCCGCAAGGGCCGGGGCAACCAGCTCAGTTCGGTGTTCGTGCCCCTGCTCGGGGAACGGCGGGCGGCCGGCTGGCCGGGGCGGGTGATCGACCTGCTCGCGGTGTTCGCGACGGTCTTCGGGACGGCGACCAGCCTCGGCGTGGGCACCCTCCAGGTCGCGACCGGCCTCGGGCTGACCGCCGGGGTCGACGACTCGACCGCGCTGCAACTGCTCATCGTGGTGGTGCTGTCGGGGGCGTTCGTGCTCTCCGCGTTCTCCGGGCTCCACAAGGGCGTGAAGTGGCTGAGCACCCTCAACGTGGTGCTCGCCGCCTGCCTGATGGTGTTCGTCTTCGCACTCGGGCCGACGGTGTTCATCCTCGACGCCATTCCGGCGAGCGTCGGCGGCTACCTCAACGACCTGGTGTCCATGGCCACCCGCACCGGTGCCTTCACGGACAGTGCCTGGCTCGGGGCGTGGACCATCTTCTACTGGGCCTGGTGGCTCTCCTGGGCGCCGTTCGTGGGCACCTTCATCGCCCGCATCTCGCACGGCCGGACCATCCGGGAGTTCCTCTTCGGGGTGCTGCTGGTGCCCAGCGGCGCCACCGTCGTCTGGTTCTGCGTGATGGGCGGCACGGGCATCCGGCTGGACCAGACCGGCCGGGTGGACATGGCGGAGAAGGTGGAGCAGGGCGCCGAGGCGTCGTTGTTCGCGATGCTCGACGCGCTGCCGCTCGGCTCGGTCACCTCCTGGGTGGCGATGCTGCTGGTGATGACGTACTTCGTCACCAGTGCGGACTCCGCCTCCCTGGTGATGGGGTCGCTCAGCAGCCGGGGCGCCCTGCACCCGCGGACCTGGCTGGTCGTGACCTGGGGCGTGCTGATGGCGGCGGTGGCCGCGGTGCTGCTGGTGGCCGGGGGGCTGGAGTCGCTCCAGACGGCGACGATCCTGGTGGCCCTGCCGTTCGTGGTGGTGATGCTGGTGCTGTGCTGGGCGCTGTTGGCGGAGCTGCGGGTGGACCCCGGGGCTGGGGCCGCCCGCACGCAGCGGCTGCACGGGCTGCGGGACGCGGTGCGGGCGATGGTCGGCGAGGCCATCTCCGAAGTCGCGCCGGAGCGGCACCGGCGGCTGCGTCGACTCGCCCGCAAGGGCCCCGGGCCGGGCGAGTCGGACCCGCCCGAGTGAGCCCGGAGGGGGTCAGAACAGGGCGGTGCCGCGTTCGAAGTCCAGCAACCGCTGCTTGCGGGCCAGGCCGCCGCCGTAGCCGGTGAGGTCCCCGCCTGCGCCGATCACGCGGTGGCAGGGCACGATCACGCTGATCGGGTTCTTGCCGTTGGCGAGCCCGACCGCCCGGGAGGCCGCCGGATTGCCGAGGACCTCGGCGAGTTCCCCGTAGGTGCGGGTGCGCCCGTAAGGGATGCGCAGCAACTGGTCCCAGACGGAGCGCTGGAACGGGGTGCCGTCGAGGCGCAGCGGAAGGTCGAACGCGGTCAGTTCGCCCGCGAAGTAGGCGTCGAGCTGACGGACGGCCTCGGTGAAGGGCCCGGGGTCGCGGTCGCCGAAGGACTCCTCCGGCGGACGGTGCCGTTGGTTGGTCATGTACACCCCGCTGAGGACGCCTTCGGTGGCGACCAGGGTGAGGGTGCCGTAGGGGCTGTCGTGGTGGAGGTGCTGCCGGACGGGGTTCATGGTGGCTCCTGGTGCGTGCTGCCGACCGGGGGCTAACCCGGAAGGACGTTGATCGGGTGGTCGTCGGTCGCCCAGAGGTGCTGCACCGCGTACGCCCGCCAGGGGCGCCAGGCCGCGGCGCGGGCGGTGAGGGCCGCGGGCGTCGAGGGCAGGCCGAGCCCCTCGGCCGCACGGCGCACGCCGAGGTCGGTGGGGAGGAAGGCGTCCGGGTCGCCGAGGGCGCGCATCGCGATCACCTCGACGGTCCACGGGCCGAAGCCGGGGAGCGCGGCGAGACGGGCGCGCGCCTCGGCCCAGTCGGACTCGGCGCCCAGGCGCAGCGTGCCCGCGGCGAGCCCCTCGACGAGGGTGGTGAGGGTGGTGCGGCGGCTCCGGGGCAGGGCGAGCGCCTCGGGGTCCAGGGCTGCCAGGTCCCGTGCGGTCGGGAAGAGATGGGTGAGTCCGCCCTCGGGGTCGTCGACCGGGGTGCCGTGCGCGGTGACCAGCCGGGCCGCGTGGGTGCGCGCCGCGGCGGTGGACACCTGCTGGCCGAGCACCGCCCGGACGGCGAACTCGTCCTCGTCGACGGTCCGCGGCACCCGGCGGCCGGGGGCCTTGTCGACCAGCGGTGCGAGCAGCGGATCGGCACGGAGTTGGGCGTCCACGGCCACCGGGTCGGCGTCCAGGTCGAGCATCCGGCGGCAGCGGCTGATGGCGACGGGCAGGTCCCGCAGGTCCGTGAGGGTCAGCCGGCAGCCGATGTGCTCCGGTCCTGGGGTGAGGGCGACGATGCCGTGGCCGTAGGGCAGCCGCAGGGTCCGGCGGTACGCCCCGCCGTGCCACTCCTCCACCCCGGGGACGGCCGTGGCCACCAGGTGCCCGAACAGGTTGTCGGGGGTCAGGGGGGCGCGGAACGGCAGCCGCAGGGAGAGCGTCCCGGGGGTGCCGGCCGGTGCCGCCGGGGCGCCCGAGCGGCCGGCGGCCCTGGTCCGCAGTTCGCTGGGGGATAGCGCGAACACCTCGCGGACGGTGTCGTTGAAGGCGCGGATGGAGGCGAATCCCGCGGCGAAGGCGATCTCCGCCATGGGCAGTGCGGTGGTCTCGACCAGCAGTCGGGCGGTCTGCGCCCGTTGGGCCCGGGCGAGGGCGAGCGGGCCCGCGCCCAACTCCGCCAGGAGTTGGCGTTCCACCTGTCGGGTGCTGTAGCCGAGGTGGGCGGCGAGCCCCGGAACGCCCTCCCGGTCCACCAGCCCGTCGGCGATGAGCCGCATGGCCCGGGCGACGAGGTCGGCGCGCTGGTTCCACTCCGGGGAACCGGGGCTGGTGTCGGGCCGGCAGCGCTTGCAGGCCCGGAACCCCGCCTGCTGGCAGGCCGCGGCGCTCGGGTGGAACACCATGTTCTCGGGCTTGGGCGGCACCGCGGGGCAGCTCGGGCGGCAGTAGATTCCGGTGGTGAGCACGGCCGTGAAGAACCAGCCGTCGAACCGGCTGTCCTTGGACTGCACCGCTCTCACGCACCGCTCGGTGTCGGCGTGCATCGCGCTTCGCATGTCTCCAGCATCGGGGACGCGAGACGGTGTCGCTGGCAGGAATCCGACATGAGTGTTCCGCTGACGTGGCCCCGGGTGGTGCCCGGGGCACTTCCGAGCGGGGCCAGTGGGCGGGGCCTCCGTGGAGCGGCCGTGGAGGAAGGTCCCTCGACGATGGTCCGGGTGCCGCCCCTGGGCTCGATCCGGAAGCTCCGGACGACCGACCTCCGGTGCCCTCCGCGGTTGCCGGAGCGCCGGGCGCTATCCCCGTGGGGCCTTCGGCAGGCCGCCCCGGGCGAGCAGCAGCACCGTGGCGGCGAGGGCGAGGACCGCGCCCGTGCCGGTGAGCAGCCCGAAGCCGCCGGAGGCGACCAGCATCCCCGAGGCCAGCCCGCCGGAGGCGCCGGCGACCAGCACGCCCACGTCCATGAGGCCCTGGTAGGCGGCCCTCCGGTCGGCGGGCGCCGCATCGGTGACCATCGTCGTTCCGCTGACGAAACCCAGGTTCCAGCCGATGCCGAGCAGGATCAGCGCCGCGGCGAGGGTGGGTGCCGAACCGGGCGGGGCGACGTACGCGAGCAGTGCGGCGGCGCCCAGCACCACGGCGCCCAGGGCCGCGGTGGGCAGCCGCCCGGTGCGGTCGACCAGGTACCCGGAGAGCGGGGAGGACAGGTACATCGCCCCCATGTGCAGCCCGATGACGAGTCCGGCGACACCGGTGCCGTGACCGTGGTCCGCCATGTGCACGGGGGTCATCGTCATGATCGCGATCATGACGACCTGGCTCAGCACCATCACCGCTCCCCCCGCCGCCATCCGGCGGAGGTCCTCGCGCGGCAGCCGGCCGGCCACCGGGGCCGGCTCGGCCGGCGAAGGGGCCGGTGTTGCGGGGGGCGTCGCCGCCCGGCGGGCCAGCACCAGCGGGTCGGGGCGGAGGAAGGACCAGGTCACCAGCGCTGCGGACACGAAGGCCGCGGTCGCCAGCAGGAACGGGCCCGAGAGGCGGGGCAGGTCCCAGGCTTCGGCGAGGTCGCCGGTGGCGCCCACGAGCCCGGGGCCGGCGATCGCACCGGCGGCGGTGGCGAACAGGACGGTGGACACCGCACGACCGCGGCGCTCGGGCGAGGCGAGGTCGGCGCCCGCGTACCGGGCGATCATGACGGATGCGGTGCCCGCGCCGTACACCAGCAGGCCCAGGAAGAGCAGCGGCACGCTGTCCCAGGCGGTGGCGGCGACCACGAGGAGGCTTCCCACGGCGCCCCCGCCGTAGCCGAGGGTGAGGCCGGGCCGTCTGCCCCAGCGCTGACAGGCCCGGCCGATACCCGCGGCCCCCACTGCCGCGCCTATGGTGAACAGCGCGCTCGGCACACCGGCCAGGCCGGTGGAACCGAGCATCTCCTCGGCGAGCAGTGCGCCGACGGTGATTCCGGCCGCGAGGGCCGCGCCGCTCAGGATCTGGGTGGCCACGAGGACCGTGAGGACCCGCCGCTGGGCCGGGTGCTCCCCGCGGTCCGCCGTGACGGACGGTGCGGTGGGGGACGTCATGCGCTCGCTCCTCGTGGTGCCGGTGAGGGCGGCGGACGCGCCCCGGTCCGGAGAGGCTACGCCGCGCGCGCCGAACGCAGTGCGGCGATGTCGGCCAGGGACAGGTTCATGCGGTCCCGGAGGAACCGGACGATGGTCCAGTGCGGGACGGCCTCCTCCTCGAAGGGGCCGAACTCCTGGCAGTACAACGGGATCCAGCGCAGGGCTTCCTCGATGGTCCGCTCGCGGCCGGGCTCATCGGCGTACTCCTCGTACCCGATGCTGCGGTGGTTGATGAAGAACTTCCCGGGAAGGCGTTCCTCGCAGAGTTCCCGGTATTCCCGGGTCTGGAGGATCAGGTAGTGCCATATCTCGTCGATGTGCTGTTCCACGGGCAGGAAGAGTCCGGCCAGTTCGGAACGGTGCCGGGAAACGAGATAGAGATAGCGCAGGCATTCGGCGACCTGCCGCTCGACTTCGTGTCGATCGGCGCCGGTTTCCTTCAGGAAGTGGGTGACGACTTCTTCGTGCAGCGGCTCACCGAGCAGGCCAATGAGGTCCGCTTCCGTCATGCGCTCCTGCGTCTTCATCGTTCTCCAGACCGGGTGGGGTTCTCCGTCACGAGCCAGGCGTGCTTCCCGGAAGGGCCCACCGGTATGTGCGTACGGTGCCGGGCCGTGCACGGCATTCCGGTGAGGTCCGCCACGAGCTTCTCCAGCGCCGAGGATTCGGACGGTTCGAGGGGTTCGTCATCGAAAGTGGTGAAGTGGAGACGTGCTTCCGCCCGGTCCGACAGGCACAGCTGGTAGAGGAAGACGCGCGGCGAGGCGGCGGCCACGCACTCGTCCAGGTCGCCCTGGGAGACGGGGCCCCCGGGAGCGTCCAGGAGTTCCTTCTCCCGACCGCAGAAGCGCATGGCCTTCGCCGGGTCGGGGCTGCCGTCGAGGGTGCGGACGCAGTCGCCGGAGCGGTAGCGGACCAGCGGCATGTACGGATTGCGCACGCTCGTCACGATGAGGCTGTAGAGCGTGCTGCCCGGGGCGACGGGCAGCAGTTCCAGACTCATCCGGTCGAGGTGGGGGTGGTACCGCCCGGAGCGGTCGCTGTAGTAGAGGTAGCCCAGCTCGGTGCTGCCGAAGAGGTCGATCACCGGGCGGCCCAGCCGGCGTTCCAGGAAGCGGCGGACGTTGAGCGGGGTGTACTCGTACGCGGTGATCACGGTCTCGGGCAGCGGGAACCCGTCCCACAGGTCCCAGCGGAGCGCCTTGCGCACCAGATGGGCGAGGTGGTAGCCGGAGCAGTCCAGGTGGTACCAGCCCTCGGGGTGGGCGGCGCGCTCGGCCCGGATCTCCGCCAGCATGCGCTGCACGTCGGCCCGTTCCCACAGGTCCGGGTCGAGCCGGAGGTTGAGGTAGACGGTGCGCTCGTCGAGCCGGCGCTCGTCGAGGGCGGGCTCGGGGTCCGGGGCGGCGCCACGTTTGCGGGCGTTGACCCGGGCCACGTGTTCGGTGGCGAGGACCGTGGTCAGGGACACCCGCCGGCAGCCCGCCTGCCAGGTACGGGCGATGTCGGGGTGCTCGCTCCACAGCTGGTAGTAGCTCTTGAGCAGGAAGTACGGCGGGCGGATGAGCTGCATCCGGGCGTGGTTGGTGCCCGTGGAGAGCACGAACTCCGCTTCGCCGCGGTCCAGTGCGGCGGCCAGTCGGGGCGTCATCCAGTTCTCCGGGAACCCGCGGGCTATCTCCGGCTTCTCCAGGATCGGGAAGTGACCGCGCTCGATGTGTTCCCGGTAGATCGGGATGTCCCTGATCTGGTCGATGACGTCGGGGCCCGGCTGGCTGTCCATGCTCGCCTTCGTGGGGTGTGGAACAGGGAGGGAGAACAGAAGGGGAATCGAAATCGGAATTCCGGAAAGCACCTGGGGGGCGACTGGCTGCCGCCACCCGGGCGCACGATCCACCGGGTGGATGTCCGAACGGGACGAGCGCCTAGGAAATACAACCCGTCTTGGGGGCGGCGCTGATGCAGCCGCTCTTCGGGGCGGCACTGATGCAGCCGCTCTTGTCGCCGGCGGTCGCGGAGTTGAGCGCGTTCCACGCCTGCCAGTTGTCGTCCTGGGCCATCTTCTTGATGAGCTGTTCCATTTCGACCTCCCGTTGGGGGCAGCGCGGCCCATTGACCGCGCTTTCGATGAAAGGAAGCTAGGAGTCCGCAGCTATGCGTGTCAATGGAAGCAAGAATGAGAAAACGCTCATGGTCATCGAGCCGGAAGGCGGGTAGGAAAACGGGGGCGTCCGGGCGCGCTGGACCCCGCGCGGGACGGGTGGGCACCGACCGGGCCGCCCGGTGGTCAGGCCGTGGTGCGCAGCCAGCGCCAGACGGCCTTGGCCGCGTTGTGCCCGGACATCCCGTGCACCCCCGGGCCCGGGGGCGTGGCGGAGGAGCAGAGGAAGACGGCGGGATGCGCGGTGCGGTACGGCCGCAGGCTCGGCCGGGGCCGCAGCAGGAGTTGCAGTCCGTCGGCGGCACCGCAGGCGATGTCCCCGCCGACGTAGTTGGCGTTGCGCGCGGCCAGTTGCGGGGGCCCGGCGGTGGCCCGGGCGAGCACCAGGTCCCGGAAGCCCGGGGCGAACCGCTCCAGTTGGCGTTCCACGGCATCGGTGAGGTCGCCGTCCCACCCGTTGGGCACGTGGCCGTAGGCCCAGAACACGTGCTTGCCCTCGGGGGCCCGGCCGGGGTCGACCAGGGAGGGCTGGACGGTGATCAGGAACGGCTTGTCGGGGGCCCGACCCTCCCGGGAGGCGGCGCGCAGGGCGGTGGCGATGTCCTTGCTGCCGGGTCCGACCTGCACGGTGCCGGCGCGGCGGGCGGCCTCGGCGGTCCACGGCACCGGGCCGTCCAGGGCGTAGTCGATCTTGAACACGGAGGCGCCGTACCGGTACCCCTCGTAGGCGCGGCCGAGGCCGGCGATCCGGGCGAGGGCACGCGGCGAGGTGTCGAAGACGTAGGCGCGGGCGGGCGGGAGGTCGTCCAGCCGCTTCACCTCGAAGTCGGTGTGCACCCGGCCGCCGAGGTCGCGCAGATGGCCGGCGAGGGCATCGGCGATGGCCTGGGAGCCGCCCCGGGCCACCGGCCAGCCGCCGGTGTGCGCGGCGAGCGCGAAGACGAGGCCGACGGCACCGGTGGCGATGCCGCCGAGCGGGGCGATGACATGGGCGACCAGTCCGGCGAAGAGGGCCTTGGCCCGGTCGTCCCGGAAGCGGCGCATCAGCCAGGTGGAGGGCGGCAACCCGACCAGGCCGAACCGGGCGAGGGTCACCGGGTCCCGCGGCAGCGCGGTCAGCGGCAACGCCATGAAGTCCCGAACCAACCGGTCCCAGCGGGGGACGAACGGGGCCACCAGCCTGCGGTAGGCGCCCGCGTCCCGGGGACCGAAGGAGGCGGCGGTCTCGGCGACCGACCGCGACAGCACGGCGGCCGTGCCGTCCGGGAAGGGGTGGGCCATGGGCAGCGGGGCGTGCAGCCACTCCAGTCCGTACCGGGCCAGGGGCAGCGCGGAGAAGGCGGGGGAGGCGATTCCCAGCGGGTGGGCGGCCGAGCACGGGTCGTGGCGGAAGCCGGGGAGGGTCAGCTCCTCGGTGCGGGCGCCCCCGCCCACCGTGTCGCGGGCTTCGAACACCGCGACGGACCGGCCGCGCCGGGCCAGTTCCACGGCGGCGGTCAGCCCGTTCGGCCCCGCGCCCACGACGACCACGTCGAGCATCGACGACACTGTCGGACTCCTCACGTCATGGTGGCCGGACCCCCAGGATAGGCCCGGTGGAAGGGGCTCAACCGACCGGGCGCAGCAGGGCCAGCACCCGGTCGACGGTGGCCGTGTCACGGGCCGCGGAGAAGGGCAGGGCGTTGCCGCCGGCGAGCCGGAACGGGACCCCGGCCAGGGTGGCGTGGCCGCCGCCCGCCTCGGCGAGGAGCAGCAGGCCGGCCGCGTGGTCCCAGGCGTTCTGCCAGGTGAAGGCGAGGGCGTCGGAGGCTCCCCGGGCGAGGGCCAGGTACTCCAGGCCGGCGGAGCCGCACGGCCTGGCGCTGATCCCGGGCACCCCGTGCAGACCGCTCAGGGCGCGCTCCTCGACGGGGGTGGTGAAGTCGGGGTGCGAGGTGACCACCCGGAGGTCCGCCCCGGCCTCGGGGGTGCCCGCGTTCAGCGGCAGGCCGTTCAGCCGGGCCCCGCCGCCGCGGACCGCGACGGCCAGTTGCCCGAGGACGGGCGCATAGGTCCAGGAGGCGAGCAGTTCGCCGCGGTGGGCCAGGGCGACCAGGGTGCAGAAGGCGGGTTCGCCGCGGACGAACTGCCGGGTGCCGTCCACGGGGTCGACGATCCACACGGGCGCGTCGCCGTCCAGTGCCGCGTACGTCGAGGGGTCCTCGGAGACCGCCTCCTCGCCGACCACCACCGAGCCCGGGAGCAGTTCGGTGAGCGCGGCCGTCAGGTGCTTCTCGGCGAGCCGGTCGGCGGTGGTGACCAGGTCGTGCGGGCCGGTCTTCTGGCGGATCTCGGCGGCGTCGAGCTGTCGGAAACGGGGGGTGATCTCGGCCGCCGCGGCCTCGCGCACCGCAGCTTCCACCCGGGGGAGGTCATGGGCGAGGAAGTCGTTGATCATGCCTCCATCGAAGCACGTGTAGCTGACATCCCTCGACGGGCTCCCCAACCCGGGCCGAACGCCCGGTGTCCTGCGGGTGTCGGTCGGGCGGGGCGGCGGGAGCCGACCGGAACGCCGGTCAGTGCCGTCCGTCGAGGGCCGTGAGGGCCGGGATGACCTCGGCGCCGTAGGCGTCGATCGTCGTCTCGCGCGCGTCGTGCATCGCGTAGACGGCGAACTGGTCGACGCCGAGGTCGCGCAGCGCCCGCAGCCGCTCGACGTGGGCGGCGGCGGGGCCCAGCAGACAGAAGCGGTCGACGATGCCGTCCGGGACGAAGTCCGTGGAGGGGTTCCCGGCCCGGCCGTGGTGGGAGTAGTCGTAGCCGTGCCGGTCCTTGATGTACGCGGTCAGCTCGGCCGGGACCAGGGCGGAGTGTTCGCCGTACCGGGCGACCAGGTCGGCGACGTGGTTGCCGACCATGCCGCCGAACCAGCGGCACTGTTCGCGGGCGTGGGCGAGCGCCCCGGGCGAGTCGTCCGCGGTGACGTAGGCGGGGGCGGCGACGCAGATGGTGAGCGCATCGGGGTCGCGGCCGGCCTCCCGGGCCGCGGTCCGCACGGCCCGCACCATCCACTCGGTGAGGAAGGGGTCGGCGAGTTGGAGGATGAAGCCGTCCGCCTTCCGGCCGGCCAGGGCGAGCGCCCGGGGGCCGTACGCGGCCACCCACACCGGCAGCCTGCCGTCCTTGACCCAGGGGATGCGGACCGGGTTGCCGTCGACGACGGCCTCGCGGCCCTCGGCGAGGTCGCGGATGGCGTCGACGGCCTCGGCGAGCCGGGCGAGGGTGTTCGGTCGGCGGCCGACGACGCGCAGGGCGGAGTCGCCGCGGCCGATGCCGCACACGGTCCGGTTGCCGAACATGTCGTTGAGGGTGGCGAACGTGGAGGCCGTCACCTCCCAGGCCCGGGTTCCGGGGTTGGTCACCATCGGGCCGACGTGCAGTTCGGTGGTGTGTTCGAGGATCTGGCTGTGGATGACGAAGGGCTCCTGCCAGAGCACCGCGGAGTCGAAGGTCCAGCCGTAGCGGAAGCCGTTCCGTTCCGCCCGGCGCATCAGCTCGACGACCCGCGAGGCGGGCGGATCGGTCTGGAGGACGAGTCCGAAGTCCACGCGGGACCTCCTGGTTCGGGGTGTGGGGGTCAGTCGAGGTACTGGCAGGTGGTGCGGGGGACGAAGGTTCCGTGGCCGGCGCGGCCCGTGTACGTTCCGCGGTCGACGACGACCGTGCCGCGGGAGAGGACGGTCTCGACCCGGCCGGTGACCGTCCGGCCCTCGTACGCGGAGTAGTCGACGTTCATGTGGTGGGTGGTGACGGACAGGGTGTGGACCGCGTGCGGGTCGTAGACCACGAGGTCGGCGTCGGCGCCCGGGGCGATGGTCCCCTTCTGCGGGTAGAGGCCGAACATACGGGCCGGGGCGGCGCAGGCGATCTCGATCCAGCGCCGGCGCGAGAGGTGTCCGTCGACGACGGCCTGGTGGAGCAGGTCCATGCGGTTCTCGACGCCCGGGAGACCGTTGGGGATCTTGGAGAAGTCACCGCGTCCGAGTTCCTTCTGCCCCGCGAAGCAGAACGGGCAGTGGTCGGTGGAGACCACCTGGAGGTCGTCGGTCCGCAGCCCCCGCCAGAGCGCCGCCTGGTGCTCCTTCGGCCGCAGGGGCGTGGAGCAGACGTACTTGGCGCCCTCGAAGCCGGGCGCGGCCAGGTCGTCGGTGGACAGGAACAGGTACTGGGGGCAGGTCTCGCCGAAGACCGGCAGCCCCTGGTCGCGCGCGGCGGTGAGCTCGGCGAGGGCCTCGGCCGCCGACACGTGCACCACGTACAACGGGGCCCCGGCGACCTGCGCCAACCGGATCGCCCGGTGGGTGGCCTCCGCTTCCAGCAGCGCCTTGCGGACCTCCCCGTGGTGACGGGGCGCGGTCTCGCCGCGGGCCAGGGCCTGGGCCACCAGCACGTCGATGGCGACGCCGTTCTCGGCGTGCACCATGATCAGCCCGCCGGTTTCGCCGGCCCGCTGCATCGCCCGCAGGATCTGTCCGTCGTCCGAGTAGAAGACCCCCGGGTAGGCCATGAACAGTTTGAACGAGGTGACGCCGAGTTCGATCAGTCTCGGCATCTCCCTGAGCGTCGCCCCGTTGACGTCCGAGACGATCAGGTGGAAGGCGTAGTCCACCGCGCAGTTGCCGTCCGCCTTGGCGTGCCAGGCGTCCAGGCCGGCCCGGAGCGCCTCGCCCTTGGACTGCACGGCGAAGTCGACGATCGTCGTGGTCCCGCCCCAGGCCGCGGCGCGGGTGCCGGTCTCGAAGGTGTCCGAGGCGGCGGTGCCGCCGAAGGGCAGTTCCATGTGGGTGTGCGCGTCGACGCCGCCCGGGATCACGTACTTCCGCGTGGCGTCGATCACCCGGTCCGCGGTCCAGGAGCGGGCGGTGGCGGTGGTGTGGCCGGCGAGCGCGGCGATGCGGCCGTCCTCGATCAGGACGTCGGCGTGGACCTCCTCCGCGGCGGTGACGACCAGTCCGCCGCGGATCAGGGTGCGGGTGCTCATGGGGTGTGCTCCGTCGTGTCCTGGGACGAGCCCGCGGGGCGTGCGGGGTCAGAGGGCGTGCAGGGCGTCGTCGAGGATCGCGGCGCCCTCTTCCGCCTCGGCGACCGTGAGGGACAGCGGCGGGGCGATCCGCAGCACGCTGGTGTCGTGGCCGCCGCCCTTGCCAATCAGCAGGCCGCCCCCGCGGGCCGCTTCGAGCGCGGCGGACGTGGCGTCCGGGTCGGCCTCGTCG
This sequence comes from Streptomyces sp. NPDC002490, assembly GCF_040296045.1. NCBI lineage: Bacteria > Bacillati > Actinomycetota > Actinomycetes > Kitasatosporales > Streptomycetaceae > Streptomyces > Streptomyces sp. NPDC002490. The sequence continues at coordinate 36,801 of NZ_JBEOWM010000039.1, forward strand.
GTGCCGGGTCGGACGAGTTCCACCCCGATCATCAGGCCCCTCCCCCGCACCTCCCGCACGGCCGGGACCCGGGCGGCGACGGCGCGCAGCCGTTGGCCCAGCAGCCCGCCGACGCGTCGGGCGTTGCCCTGGAGGTCGTGGTCGAGGAGGTGGCCGAGGTTGGCGAGGCCCGCGGCCATGGTGATCGGCGAGCCGCCGAAGGTGGAGATGGAGCGGGCGTCCAGGCAGTTCATGACCTCGGCCCGGGCGACGACCCCGCCGATGGCCATCCCGTTGCCGATGCCCTTGGCGAAGGTGAGCAGGTCCGGCGGGCCGCTGGCGCCGTGCGCCTGCCAGCCCCAGAAGTGTTCGCCGGTGCGGCCCCAACCGGTCTGCACCTCGTCGCTGATCCACAGGATGCCGTGGCGGTTCAGCACCTCGCGGAAGGCCGCGTACAGTCCGTCCGGCGGGGCCGTGAACCCGCCGACGCCCTGGACGGGTTCGGCGATCAGCGCGGCCACCCGGCCGTGGCACTGGCCGAGCAGGTCCTCCAGGTCGGCGACGCAGGCGGCGGTGAAGTCGGCGTCGGACAGGGCGGCGTACGGGCCGCGGGTGCGGACCGCCCCGTGCACGTACAGGGTGTGCAGGGGCGAGAGGGGCGTCGGGGACCAGTCGCGATTCCCGGTGATCCCCACGGTGCTGAAGGAGCGGCCGTGGTAGCCGTTGCGCATCGCCAGGACCTGGGCGGAGCCGCGGTACGCGGTGGCCAGCAGCAGGGCGGTGTCGTTGGCCTCGGTGCCGGAGGTGGTGAAGAAGACGCGGGCGTTCGGGATGCCCGACAACACCGCGATGCGTTCGGCGAGTTCGACCATGGAGCGGTCGAGGTACAGCGTGGAGGAGTGGATCAGCCGCCCGGCCTGTTCGGACACCGCCCGGGTGACCTCGGGCAGGGCGTGGGCGGTCATCGTGGTGAGGATGCCGCCGAAGAAGTCGAGGTAGCGGGTGCCGTCGGCGTCCCAGACGTGGCGCCCCTCGCCGCGGACCAGTTCGATCGGCTCGCGGTAGTACGGGGTCACCCAGTCGGGAAGGACCGCGCGGTGGCGGGCGTGGAGTCCGGTCACGGCCGCACCAGCCCCTGGTAGGCGTCGGGCCGGCGGTCGCGGTAGAAGGCCCACTGGGTGCGGACCTCCTCGATCAGCGCGAAGTCGAGGTCCCGCACCAGGAGTTCCTCCTCCCGGTCGTCGGCGGGATCGCCGACGAACCGGCCCCGCGGGTCCACGAAGTAGCTCGTCCCGTAGAAGTCGTCGTCGCCGTACTCCTCCCGGCCGACCCGGTTGATCGCGGCGACGAAGTACGCGTTGGCGACGGCCGCCGCGGGCTGTTCCAGCTGCCACAGGTGGGCCGAGAGGCCGCGCGAGGTCGCCGAGGGGTTGTAGACGAGCTGGGCCCCGTTCAGGCCGAGTTGGCGCCACCCTTCGGGGAAGTGCCGGTCGTAGCAGATGTACACGCCGATGCGTCCGACCGCGGTGTCGAAGACGGGCCAGCCCAGGTTGCCGGGGCGGAAGTAGTACTTCTCCCAGAACCCTTCGACCTGGGGGATGTGGTGCTTGCGGTACTTGCCGAGGTAGCGGCCGTCCGCGTCGATCACGGCCGCGGTGTTGTAGTGGAACCCGGGGCCCTCGGTCTCGAAGACGGGGGCGACGACCACCAGGCCCAGTTCGGCGGCGAGCGCCCGCATCCGGGTGACGGTCGGCCCGTCCGGCACCGGTTCCGCCCAGCGGTGGTGCTCGGGCTCCTGGACCTGACAGAAGTACGGGGCGTTGAAGACCTCCTGGAAGCCGATGACCCGCGCCCCCTGCCGGGCCGCCTCGCGGGCGTGCGCCTCGTGTTTGGCGATCATGGACTCGGTGTCGCCGGTCCAGGTGGCCTGGACCAGGGCGGCACGGACGACGGCGGCCATGGACTGCTCCTTCGACTCCCTCGACGGACGCCCCCGGCGGCACCGTGGAGGACCTTCGCCGGGCTGCGCCGCCCGGCAACCACCGGAACCCGCACGGACATACCGGGCGTAGATGGACGAACCTAGGCCCGCGGGTCGGACGGAGCAAGACCATCCCGGGGAACGGGCCGAGCCGACCGCGTTTCGCACCCGGGTGGGTGAGGAACGGGCCGGCCCGGTGGGCGTCAGGTGTGGAGCCCCGCCACCCGCAGGGCGTGGACCAGGTCCCGCCGCCGCTGCTCGGAGACCCGGTCGGCGGCTTCCAGGAACAGCGGCACCAGACGCCCCGGGTCGGTGCCGGCGCACCGGGCGACCTCCTCCGGGGTGCGCACCCGCAGGTACACCTCGGCCAGCGCGCGCACCTCACGGCGCCGCCCCTCCACCACCAGGTCGGTGATCACCTCCCCGATCTCGGCCGGCGGACGGCCCACCCCCTGGCGCAGCACCAGTGCGGCGTCATCGGTGCGGCCGGCGACGGCCAGCGCGTCGGCGACCGCGACGAGCCGCTCCACGGGCAGGCAGGCCGCTTCCCAGAGCAGGGTGGCCCAGTCGGCGGCCAGCCCGGCCCGGTGCAGTTCCACGGCGAGCAGCGGGAAGCGGTCGGCGGGGCCGGCGGCAGCCTCCACCAGCACTCCGTGCGCCTCGCCGCCGCGCCCCTCGGCGCGCAGGCGGACCAGGGCGGCGACGGCGGCGGCGGTGGCCCGGACGGCCCCGTCCCCGTCGACGGCCTCCGGCACGGGTTCCGAGCCGGCGAACCGGGCGCCCCGCGGTGCGGTGCCGCCGCTGGGCGGCACCGCCGTGCCGCCGGTGGACTCGGAGTCGCCCGCCACCCCGTAGCGGGCGCCGCGCAGTCGGCGGCCGGCGCGCAGCAGGCCGCGGCGGCCGGTGGGGGGATCGGGCGCCTCGGGCGCCGCGGGGTGCCGCGCCTCGGCGGGCGGGGGGACCGGAGCGAGCGGCGCCGTCGGCCGGGGTGCGGCGCCCGCGGGCGGTGCGGGTGGCGGGGCGACGGGGGGCGGGGGCGCGCCGCGCCGGGGGGAATCCGCCCCGTAGGGGCCGCCCGGAGCCGGTGCGGCATGGCCCCGGGGGTCGTAGTGCGGGGTTCCCCCCGGCGTGCCGGGGGCGTACGGGTTCGGGGCGGATGGCCGACGGGAGACGGGTTGGCGCCCGGAGTCCGGGTCGGTGGTGCGTTCGCCGTCGGGCCCGGAGCGGTACGAACGGGCGGGACGGGACACCTGGGGGTGCGGGGGCGGGGGGGCGGGGCCGGTGGTCCCGCCGCCCTGTTCCGCGGACTCCTCCCGGTCCCCGCGGTGGGCGACCGAGGGGTCCGCTCGCCCCGGTGGGGCGACGGGCGCGGGTCGGACCGCGGGGCGGGGCCGGCCCTCGCTCCGGCCGGTCGGCGCGAGCCGCCCGTTCGGCGTCGCCAGTCGGTCGAACGCGAGCAGACGGGCCCGCAGTTCCCCGCACCGGGCGGTCGCCCGCTCGTGGTCGTCCTGCGCCCACGCCAGGTCGCGGCGGTACCCCTCGGCCTCCTCGGGATGGGTCGCGGCGTCCAGTAGACGACTCAGTTCCAGCCGCCGTTCGGCGGCGTACCGCTGCTCCCCGAGCATGACGTCCAGTCGTCGGCCCAGGATGTCGCGCCCGCCGGGGCGCGCGTCGAACGCGGCCAGGGCGGCGGCGTGCAGGGTGCGGGCGCGGGCGGTCTCCAGTCGGGCCACCCGCGCCCCCAGGTTCGCTCCCACGTCCTGGAGCAACGCCTCCACCACGTCCCAGGGCGGCATCTCCCGCCCCTCCATACAGGCCCGCATCCCCTCAGGATCGCGCTGCCAGAACACCCCACACCAGCCGGCGCGCTGGTCAACACGCGCCAACAGGTCCCTCAAGTATGCCGCGAACTCCCTTACGTGTTCCGGGAGTTGATGCAAGGTCATCGAAACCCACCCCCGTGTCGGACGGGAATCCCCCAGTCCGCTAGCAGTGCGGTCACTGTCCGGCGTCAGCCCGGTAGCCAACACCCACGGTGTTACAGCATGACTACACGCGGTTTTCGCCTCGGAGAAGAAACTCCCGACGAAGCAACACAGAGCGGACGACCCACCCCGCCCCGTCCGGGGGAGGGAGCGCTCCCGCACCACGGATCACGCACCCAAAACACGCCCGGCACGAATCCGCACCCACACCATTGAACGCAGTCGGACTACGACCGCCGAGGGATCACCGGCTACCCGGAGCGCCGGACCCAACGGGAAGGACGCCCAGGCCGAGGCTCCCGTCGACCGCACGGACGCCCGCGCACCGGCCGAACCGTACGGCGCATCCGGTCGGGAGAGCACCCTCAGCCCGACCGACCCCACACGCCCCCTCGACAACGCCGGTCACACCGGCACCTCACACGGGCACCAGGGCGCAGCGCGACACCAGTTCGTCCAGTGAGAGCCCGAGCACCCGCGCCAGCGCGGCCACCGTGAAGAGGGCGGGGGTGGGGGCCCGTCCGGTCTCGATCTTGCGCAGGGTCTCGGCGGAGATGCCGGCCTGCGCGGCCACCTCCGCCATGCTGCGCGCACCGCGCGCCTCGCGCAGCAGGCGACCGAGCCGCTCGCCGCGCTCGCGCTCTTCGGGGGTCAAGGGGGTTCGCACCATGACGCCATTCTAATACCGGTATAGTAATTGGCATGATTGAGCTCAAGACCGATGCGTCCATGGACGCGATGCGGGCCCCCGGACGCGTGGTGGGACGGGCCCTGGCCGCAGTACGGAAGGCGGCCCGGCCCGGCGTGACGCCCCGGGACCTCGACGCGGTGGCCCGGGCGCTGCTGGACGAGGCGGGGGCCACCTCCCCGTTCCTCGGCTACCGCCCCTCGTTCGCGCCGGTGCCCTTCCCCGCGGTGCTGTGCGTCTCGGTGAACAACGCGATCGTGCACGGCATCCCCACCGACCTGCCGTTGCGGGACGGGGACCTGGTCTCCGCCGACTTCGGCGCCCTCCTCCACGGCTGGGCCGGCGACGCGGCCGTCAGCTTCACCGTGGGCACCCCCCGCCCCGCTGACCTCGCCCTCGTCGAGACCGCCGAACGCGCCCTCGCGGCCGGCATCGACGCGGCCGTGGTCGGCAACCGCATCGGGGACGTCGCCCACGCCATCGGCACCGTCTGCCGCCGCGCCGGCTACGGCATCCCGCACGGCTTCGGGGGCCACGGCATCGGCCGCCGGATGCACGAGGACCCCTCGGTGCCCAACGAGGGCCGCCCCGGGCGCGGGGTGCGCCTGCGACACGGCATGGTGCTCGCGATCGAGCCCATGGTGATCGCCGGCGGCGGTGACGACTACCTCACCGCCGCCGACGGCTGGACCCTGTGCACCACCGACGGCAGCCGGGCCGCCCACGCCGAGCACACGGTGGCGATCACCGACGACGGCCCCCGGGTGCTCACGCTGCCGTGACGGCTACCCGGCCGGCCGGACCACCATGGCCGACCCCCCGCCCCGGCGCTCGCGCTCGGCGGCGGCGAGCCACCGGCCGTCCGGGAGGCGCTGCACCCCGGTCGCCGCGCCGATCTCCGGATTCCGCCGGAAGCCGTGTCCGACGGCCTCCAACTCGGCGCGCACCGCGCCGTCCCACAGTCCCGGTTCCAGCTCGGTGGTGGCCTGGTTGCGCTGGCTGGCGCGGGGCGCCGCGATCGCGTCGGCCAACGGCAGCTTCCGGTCCACCACCCCGGTCAGGGTCTGGAGGACGGTGGTGATGATCGTCGCCCCGCCCGGCGAACCGAGCGCCAACACCGGACGGTCCGCCCCGTCCAGGACGATCGTCGGGGACATCGAGGAGCGCGGGCGCTTGCCCGGGCCGGGCAGGTTGGGGTCGTGCACGGCCGGGTCGGCGGGCGTGAACGAGAAGTCGGTCAGCTCGTTGTTCAGCAGGAAGCCGCGCCCGGGAACGGTGATCGCGCTCCCGCCGGTCTGTTCGATGGTCAAGGTGTAGGAGACGACGTTGCCCCACTTGTCCGCGGTCGTGAGGTGGGTGGTGCTCTCCCCCTCGTAGGTGGTCGGAGCCGCCCGGTCACCCGCGGCGCACGGCACCGGCCGTCGGGGGTTCCCCGGGGCCAGCGGGCTGCGCAGCACCGCGTCGTCCTTGATCAGGCAGGCCCGGGAGTCGGCGTACCGCTGCGAGAGCAGTTCGCGCCGGGGCACGTCCTCGAAGGCCGGGTCGCCGACCCAACGGCCGCGGTCCGCGAACGCGATCCGGCTGGCCTCGATGAACCGGTGCAGGTACGCCGCTTCGGACTTCTTCGACAGGTCCGTACCCTCCAGGATGTTGAGGGCCTCCCCCACCGTCGTCCCCCCGGAGGAGGAGGGGGCCATCGAGTAGACGTCCAGCCCCCGGTAGGCGGTGCGGGTCGGCTGCTGGAATTTCGTCCGGTACGTCCGCAGGTCCCGGGCCGTCAGGTCACCGGGCCGCACCACCCGGGCCGCCGCCGGGTCCACCGGCGGCGCCTGCACCGTGCGGACGATGTCCTCGGCGATCGGGCCCCGGTACAGCGCGTCGACGCCCCGGCGCGCCAACTGCGCGTAGGTGCGGGCCAGATCGGGGTTGGTGAGGGTGGAGCCGACCACCGGCAGTTCGCCGTTCGGCAGGAAGAGTTCGGCGGTGGCGGGGAAGTCGCGGAACCGCGCCTCGTTGTCCGCGGTCTGGGCGCGGAACGTGGTGTCGACGGTGAACCCCTCGCGGGCCAGCCGCTCGGCGGGTCGCAACAGGGTGGCGAGGCTGCGGCTGCCCCAGGCGTCCAGGGCGGCGCGCCAGGTGGCCGGCGTCCCGGGCACCCCGACCGCCAGCCCGCTGGTGACCGCCTCGGCGAACGGGACCGGCTTGCCGCCCTCCAGGAACAGCCCGGCGTCCGCCGAACGGGGCGCGGTCTCCCGGCCGTCGATCGTGCGCACGGTGCGGGAGGCGGCGTCGTAGTACACGAAGTAGCCGCCGCCCCCGATGCCCGCCGAGTACGGTTCGGTGACCCCGAGGGCCGCGGCGGTGGCGACGGCCGCGTCCACCGCGTTGCCGCCCTTGCGCAGCACCTCGATCCCGGCCGCGGAGGCGTCCGCGTCGACACTGGCGACGGCCCCGCCGTGCCCGACGGCCACCGGCGCCTTCACCGGCGCTCCCGGCGGAGCGCCCCCGGTCGCGGGGGCGGGCGGGGCCGCCGCGCCGACACCGACGACGCCGGTGACGGCGACGGCCAGCGACAACAGGTTCCGGGTGACGTAACGGCGCATGCATGCCTCCGGTCAACAGACGTCCGCGCAGCGTAACTTCGCCACCATCGCGCGGGCAGGACGGGTTCGCGCCACGGTCCCGCACGAACCAGCCGAACGGCCCCCTCTCGAACCCCCGTACGGGGGGCCGCTAGCATGCCCGCCCATGACCGACGTCCTCCCCCTCCTCGTCCTCGGGACGGTCGCCGCCGCCGGCGGCACCGCGCTCGGCTGGACCGTCCGCACCCAGTTGTCACGGCGCAGGCTCCGCCGCAAGCAGGCGTTCTTCGGGTTGCCCGAGCACGCGGAGTCGCTGCTGGTGGTCAGCCGGGACCCGGGCGGGGCGGACCTGTCCGTCAACCGCTTCGACATGTCGGCACTGCTCGAACTCGCCGCCCTGGTCCAGGAGTGCGGGGCGCACGCCCAGGTGGTCGCGCACGACACGGCGCTCCAGGGGTTCGGCGAGCGCACCGAGCTCTGCATAGGAAATCCCACCGTGAACCGTCGGATGGCCGCCCACATGGCGAGCCTGCTGCCCGGGGTGCGGGTCAACGCCGACCCGGACGGCGGCCCGGACCGCGGCGCCTTCCAGGTGGGCAGCGAGCGGTACCGCCTGGAGACCGGCCGGACCGAGTACGTCCTGTTGGCGCGGCTGACCGCCGGACAGGACCGCAAGGCCCGCCCGGTGTTCCTGTTCTGCGGCCAACGCGCCATCACCAATCAGGCGGCCACCCGCTACCTGGCCCGCCACCACGAACGGTTGGCCCGCAAGCACGGCACCGACTCCCTGGTGCTGCTGCTGAAGGTGGTGAACTCCCAGGCGTACGGGCCCGATGTGGTCGAACTCGTCGCGGACGTCACCCGCGTCGCCCAGGAACCCGTCCCCACCCCGGCCCCGCGGACCTCGCACCGGGCCTCCTGAGGGAGCGGGGCGGCTCCACCCTGGCCACCGGAGCGCCGGTGCGGCTCGCTGCTCGTCGGGAGGTTCGATGCGAGCCGCTCCTTCCGGCCGGACCCGCCCGCCCGACGATCGGCGCCCTGCCGTCCCTTCTGCTTCCCCTGCACCAAGCAGGCCCACCCCACCCCCACCAGCAACTTGGGCACCATCCGAAACAATTGCGCCCTCATACAACCGTTCGGGGACTTCACGGGTCATACACCTGCATCACCGAACCGAACCGTCGAGGGCCTCACATGAACCAGCAGTACCCGCCGCAGCAGCCGCACCAACCGCAGCCCGGCCACCCCGCGCAGCAACCCGGTTGGGGCGCGCCCCAACAGCCGGGCTACGGCTACCCTCCGCCCCCGCCCGGTTTCCAGGCCCCCGTGCCCATGCCGCCGAAGAAGAGCAACACGGGGAAGATCATCGGACTCGGGTGCCTCGGCATCGTCGTCCTGCTCGTCCTCATCGGGGCCATCGGCGCGGCCCTCGGCGGCGACACCTCGGACGGAGCCGGTGACAAGGCCACGGTCGCCGAGGAGAAGCGCGACGACAAGCCGGCTCCGGCAGCCGGCGGCGACAAGGCCCCGGAGAAGGCGGAGAAGCCGAAGCCCGTCGAGGAGCCGGCCGTGAAGCTCACGGCGAAGAAGACCTCCTTCGCCAAGGGCTTCCTCGCGGACGGCACCGCGTACACCAGTGTCCTCGTCACCATCAGCAACAACAGCAAGGACACGATCAGCGTCAACCCCCTCTACTTCGCCATCACCGACAGCAACGGCACCAAGCACACCGCGGAACTCGGCGTGGACGAGAACCAGATCGACACCGTGGACCTGGCGCCCGGGGAGAACGTCTCCGGCGCCGTCACCGGCAAGGGGACCTTCACGGCGGACTACGTCACCTACACCGACGGGCTCCTCGGTGACCCCGTGCGCGTCGACGTGTCCTGACGCCGGCGCGGCGGGCAGCAGCCGCCGCCGGTCCCGCGGGTCCGTACGCACTCCGTCGACCTCCCCGACGGGTGCGTGACGGACGGGCCGGGCGGGATCCACGGGGTCGTGGTTCTCGTCCCGGTGGGGCCCGTATGTCCCGGTTCTGTGACAACGGCGCTCCGGGGCGAACGGAGGGGAACCTTCCGGCCGCGCACGCGCTCTCTCCGATCGATTCCGAATCGCACGGAGGTACGAGACCATGTCCAGCTCACCGCTCACGCCCGCACCGCGCTCACACGTGCCGACCGGCGCGTTGTCCGCCCGGGGCCGTCGTGGGCGGCTCCTGACCCTCGGCGCGGGCGCCGCCTGCTGCGCCGTCCTGCTCAGCGCCTGCTCCTCCGGCGGCTCCGGCGACGGCAAGGGCGGCGGGTCCACCGCGGCCGGCCCCGCCCGGGCCGAGATATCCGTGAACCTCAAGGGCGAGCGGGCCGCCGCGGGCAAGCCCGTGACGGTACGGCTCGCCGAGGGCGAACTCGACGGGGTGAAGGTGACGGCGGCCAAGGGCGCCGCGCTGACCGGCAAGGTCTCCGCGGACGGCCGGAGCTGGACCTCCGAACGACCGGCCGCGCCCGGCACCGCCTACCGGGTGCGGGCCACCGCCAAGGACGGCGGCACCGCCTCGGCGGCCTTCGCCACCGTCGCCGCGGAGAAGGTCAACAAGCTGACGCTGGCCCCCGGCAAGGGCACCACCGTGGGCATCGGCCAGCCGCTCTCCATCACCTTCGACCACCCGGTGAAGGACAAGGCGGCCGTGGAGCGGGCGTTGAAGGTCACCACCTCCAACGACACGGTCGGGTCCTGGGGCTGGATCGAGCACTACGACGGCAAGGACCGCATCGACTGGCGCCCGAAGGAGTACTGGCGTCCCGGGACCACGGTGCGCCTGCGCGCGGACCTCAACGGCGTCGACTCGGGTCCCGCGGGCGGTTTCTTCGTCCGCGACTACGACACCTCCTTCACCATCGGCGCGGCGCAGGTCGTCAAGGCCGACCTCAACACCAAGCAGCTGCGCTTGGAGGTGGACGGCACGGTGGTGCGGAGCCTGCCGATGTCGGCGGGGACGCCGGGCGGCAAGAAGCGCTCCTGGGGCGGCACCACGGTGCTGATGGCCAAGGAGGGCACCATCCGGATGAACTCCGAGACCGTGGGGCTCGGCAACGCGTACGACAAGATGGTCGACTACTCGATGCGGCTGACCTGGTCCGGGATGTACGCGCACGCGGCCCCGTGGAACGCGGCCCACTTCGGCAACGCCAACCGCAGCTCCGGCTGCCTCGGCCTGAGCACGGAGAACGCGGCCTGGCTGTACGGCAAGGTCCGCCCCGGCGACCCCTTCGAGGTCTCCGGCGAGGGCCACAAGGGCGCCCCGGCCCCGGGCAACGGGTACGGCGAGTGGAACCTGTCCTGGGCCGAGTGGCAGCAGCGGAGCGCCCTGCGCTGACGCCCGTCCACCGGTGGCCCGTGCCCCGCCCCGCGACCTCCGGTCGCGGGGCGGGGCACGGCGCGTCACGGAGCCCGATTGCGGGGCGTGTCGGGGGGTGTTTGTGTGGGTGTGTTCCCCTACGGACGTCCTCGGAGCGTGCCATGTCGCTGTCCTCCTTCGGGTCGCTCGGCGGCCCGGACCCCTTCTCCGACCTCCTGAACCGCTTCTTCGGGATGTCCCCGGGCACCGCGCCCCCGGCCGTCCAGCGGGTGCCGATCGGGCGGCTGCTCAGCGACTCGGCGCGGGAGCTGCTGGCCACCGCTTCGGCACGGGCCGAGAAGGACGGCAGCCCGGACCTGGACACCGAGCACCTGCTGTGGGCCGCCACCCGGACGGAGCCCACCCGGTCCCTGATCGAGGCGGCGGGCGCCGATCCGGAGGCCCTGGGGCGGGAGGTCTCCGAGGCGCTGCCCGGCGAGTCGGCCGCGGCCTCGGCGGAACCGGGCCTCACCCCGGCCGCCAAACGGGTGCTGATCGGCGCGCACACCCGCTCGCAGGCCGCGGGCTCCTCGTACATCGGTCCCGAGCACGTCCTGGGGGCGCTGCTGGAGGACCGGGACTCCGGCGCCGCGCAGGCCCTCGCGCGCCACGTGCCGGACGCCGGCAGGCTGCGCCGGGCCGCGGACGCCCCGGCCCGGCGCGGTCCCGCGCCGGAACCGGAGAGCGCCACCCCGACGCTGGACCAGTACGGGCGGGACCTGACCGCGCAGGCGCGGGCGGGTCGGCTGGACCCGGTGGTGGGTCGTGCCGAGGAGATCGAGCAGACCGTGGAGGTGCTCTCCCGGCGCACCAAGAACAACCCGGTGCTGATCGGTGACCCGGGCGTCGGCAAGACGGCGATCGTGGAGGGGTTGGCGCAGCGGATCGTGGCCGGAGAGGTCCCGGGCACCCTCAAGGACCGCCGGGTGGTGGCGCTGGACCTGTCGGGTCTGGTCGCCGGCTCCAAGTACCGGGGCGAGTTCGAGGAGCGGCTCAAGAACGTGATCGACGAGGTGCGGGCGGCCTCGGAGTCGACGGTGCTGTTCATCGACGAACTGCACACGGTGGTGGGGGCCGGCTCGGGCGGCGAGGGGGCGATGGACGCGGGCAACATCCTCAAGCCCGCCCTCGCCCGCGGGGAACTGCACGTGGTGGGGGCGACGACGATCGACGAGTACCGCAAGCACGTCGAGAAGGACGCGGCGTTGGAGCGCCGCTTCCAGCCGGTCACCGTGCCCGAGCCGACCGTGGCGGAGACCGTCGAGATCCTCCAGGGGCTGCGGGACACCTACGAGGCGCACCATCAGGTCCGGTTCACCGACGAGGCACTGGTGGCCGCCGCCGAGCTCTCCGACCGCTACCTCACCGACCGGTTCCTGCCCGACAAGGCGATCGACCTGATGGACACGGCGGGCGCCCGGGTCCGGCTGCGGTCGCTGGGGCGTTCCACGGAGGTGGTGGAGCGGGAGGACCGGGTGGCCCGACTGCAACGCGAGAAGGACCAGGCGATCGCGGCGGAGGACTTCGAACGGGCCTCGGAGCTCAAGCGGCAGATCGCGACGGTCGAGGACGAGATCGCGGGGGTGGCGGAGCGCCGCGAGGGCGTCATGAGGGTCACCACCGACGACGTCGCGGACGTGCTGTCCCGGCAGACCGGCATCCCCGTCTCCCAGCTCACCGAGAGCGAGAAGGAGAAGCTGCTGAAGCTGGAGGACGCCCTGCACGCCCGGGTGGTGGGGCAGGACGAGGCGGTGGTGGCGGTCGCCGAGGCGGTGCGCCGCAACCGCGCGGGGATGGGCGACCCGGACCGGCCGGTGGGATCGTTCCTGTTCCTCGGTCCGACCGGGGTGGGCAAGACGGAGCTGGCGAAGGCGTTGGCGGAGCTGTTGTTCGGGGACGAGAACCGGATGACCCGCTTCGACATGAGCGAGTTCCAGGAACGGCACACGGTCTCCCGCCTGGTGGGTGCGCCGCCCGGATACGTGGGCCACGAGGACGCCGGCCAGTTGACCGAGAAGGTGCGCCGGCAGCCGTACGCCGTGCTGCTCTTCGACGAGATCGAGAAGGCGCACCGGGACGTGTTCAACACCCTGCTCCAGGTGCTGGACGACGGACGGCTGACGGACGCGCGGGGCCGGACGGTCGACTTCCGGCACACGGTCGTCATCATGACCAGCAACGTCGGCGCCCAGCGCATCCTGGCCCGGCGCGGGGAGGTGGACGACGGCAGCGGGGCGTTGAGCCAGCAGCTCAAGGACGAGTTGATGGACGACCTGCGGGACCGGTTCCTCCCGGAGTTCCTGAACCGGATCGACGAGATCATCGTGTTCCACGGCCTGGGCGAGGGCGACCTGACGCGCATCCTGGACCTGTTGCTGGACCGCAGCGAGCGCCGGGTGCGGGCCCAGGGGCTGCGCCTGGAGGTGACGGACGCGGCGAAGCGGCTGCTGGTGGCGCACGGGACGAAGCCGGAGTTCGGCGCCCGCCCGCTGCGCCGGACGATCCAGACCGAGTTGGACAACCGGCTGGCCGCGCTGCTGCTGAGCGGGGAGGCCGACCCCGGGGACACGGTGGTGGCCGACGTGCGGGACGACTCCTTGGTCTGCACGGTGCGCAAGCCGCCCGGGGAGGCGGAGGGGACGGCCAAGGACTGAGGGACGCGTGCGCCGGGCACCCGAACGGCCCCCCGGCGCGGGTCGCGCGCCGGGGGGCCGTTCGGCCTCGGCAGCCGGTCGACGGGGCCGTGGCGGCCGGGCGTCGCAACGCCCCGGCCCCCGACCCGGCCGACCCGCTCGGAGCGGCCCGACGGCGCACGGCTGACCTTCTTCCGACCGGGGACGGCACGCGGCGCGTGTCGTACCCCCGGACGGACAGTGATCTCCGGCCGTCACCGGTCGGGCGTGGCCCGGTTGTGCCGCTGCCCCTACAGCCTCGGGGCTGCGGGCGGACCTCCGCCCGGCAGCAGCGTCACTGGTTCGGCCGGTGCGACGTCGACGGCCTCCGTCCTGGGATTGCGGCGCTGGCGGCGGGCCACCCAGTGGGCGAACCACGACAGCAACATGCACATCCCGATGTAGATCGGTGAGATCACCATCACGACGGGGATGAAAGGTAGATCGTAGTCGAGGTTCGACGCGATCAGCTTCCCGGCGTGGAGGAACTCCTCATAGGTGATCAGATAGCCCAACGAGGTGTCCTTGAGGGCCACCACCAACTGGCTGATGATCGCGGGCAGCATGGCCCGCGCGGCCTGGGGCACCAGGACGTACGACATCACCTGGGTCTTGCGCATGCCGAGCGCGAACGCGGCCTCGCCCTGGCCTCGTTCCACCGCGTTGATCCCGGAGCGGAAGACCTCGGCGAGGACGCTGCCGTTGTACAGGGTGAGTCCGGCGACCAGGGCGGGGAACGGTTGCACCTTCAGCGCCACGAAGATGAAGAAGATCATCACCAGCACCGGCATCGCCCGGAAGAACTCCACCACCAGGGTGGCGGCCCAGCGCACCGGGGCGTGGTCGGAGAGCCGGCCGGTGGCGAGGAGCGCGCCGAGCGCCAGGGAGAGCACCGCCGCCAGGGCGAACGCCCTGAGGGTGTTGCCGAGCCCCCTCAGCAGGAGTTCCTGGATGCCCTTGTACTCGAAGGGCGCCCACTTGGTGGCGGTGAACTGCCCGGTGTCGAAGAGCAGGTAGAGCAGCCAGCCCAGCAGGGCGAGCAGCACCGCGGTGGCGATCAGGCCGTAGGTGCGGTGGCGGCGCCGGGCCCTGGGCCCGGGGACGTCGTAGAGCGCGGTCGACTCGGGGGCGGGTCCCGCGGTCGGGGAGGTCGTGGCGGTCGTGGTCTGCGCGGCGTTCAACGGGCCACCCCCCAGCGCTGTTCCATCAGGTGGAACAGGGCGCTGATCGTGAGCGTGATGATGAGGTAGCCGACGGCGATCCAGACGAAGGTCCAGATGATGTTGTAGCCGAGTTCGCTGAGCGTCTTGTAGGTGCCGAGCAGTTCGGTGACGCTGAAGGCGCCGGCGATGGCGGAGTTCTTGGCGAGGGCGATCAGGGTGGAGCCGACCGGGGGGATGACCGAGCGGAACGCCTGGGGCAGCACCACCAGGGTGAGGGTCTGCCCGAAGGTCATGCCGAGGCTGCGGGCGGCTTCGCCCTGGCCCTTGGGAACGGTGTTGATGCCGGAGCGCAGCGCCTCGCAGATGAACGCGGAGGTGTAGCAGCCGAGGGCGAGGACGGCGAACACCTCGAAGGGCAGCACCAGTCCGAACCGGGGCAGTCCCAGGAGCACTGCGAAGAACAGCAGGGTCAGCGGGGTGTTGCGGAGCACCGTCACCCAGGCGGTGCCGAAGGCCCGCAGGGAGCCGATGGGCGCCACCCGGAAGGACGCCATGACGAAGCCGAGCACCAGGGCGAGCAGGGACGCGTAGACGGTGAGTTCGACGGTGCCGAGGAAGCCCTCGGCATAGGTGTCGAAGTTGTCGATCAGTACGTTCACGGGGGCCTCGTTCAGCTCGCCGGGTAGCGGTCGATGGCGGGCGGCTCCGGGGCGGGGACGCCGGACAGGCCGAGGGTCGCCTGGTACGCCGCCTTCCAGTCGCCGTCCTCCTCGCGGGCGGCGAGCGCGTCGTCGAGGGCGAAGCGCAGCGCGTTGTCGCCGCGGGGGACGCCGATGCCGTACGGCTCCCGGGAGAAGGTCTTGCCGACCACCTTCAGCTCCTCGGGGACCTTGGCCGCGTATCCGATGAGGATGGCGTCGTCGGTGGTGACGGCGTCGACCTGGTACGTCAGGAGGTTGTCCACGCACACCGAGTAGGTGTCGTAGGCGACGAGCGTGGCCTTCGGGTAGTCCTTCTGGATGCGCTGGTAGGGGGTGGAGCCGGCGGCGGAGCAGACCCGTTTGCCGGCGAGGTCCTGGGGGCCGTGGATGTCGTTCTCGTCGGTGCGGACGAGGAGCCCTTGGCCGGCGAGGTAGTAGGGGCCGGCGAAGCCGACGAGCTTCTTCCGGTTGTCGTTGATGGTGTAGGTGCCGACGTAGTAGTCGATCTGACCGTTCTGGAGGGCGGTCTCGCGGTTGGCGGAGGCGATGGTGCGGAAGCGGATCGTCGCGGGGTCCAGGCCCAGGGAGGCGGACATCATGCGGGCGATCTCGATGTCGAAGCCGGCGTAGGCGCCGGTCGCCGGGTCCTTCTCGCCGAGGTAGGGCTGGTCCTCCTTGACCCCCAC
The DNA here is from genome assembly GCF_040296045.1 of Streptomyces sp. NPDC002490. Lineage (NCBI taxonomy): Bacteria > Bacillati > Actinomycetota > Actinomycetes > Kitasatosporales > Streptomycetaceae > Streptomyces > Streptomyces sp. NPDC002490. The sequence continues at coordinate 52,632 of NZ_JBEOWM010000039.1, forward strand.
CGTGAAGTGGCCGCGGCGCTTGGCGCGTTCCCAGGTGGGCGAGTCGGGGAGGCGGAAGTCCGTGGCGACCGCGTAGTGCGGGAGCGCGCCGGGGGCGGGCCCCTTCGCCGGCGGGCTGCCCTCCTTTCCGCAGGCGGAACCGAGGAGGGCGAGCGCGGCCAGCAGGAGGGCGGCGGCCTTGCGGAGGGCGGGACGGGGAGGCCCGGGCGGGGTGCGGCGCATCGGGTCCCCCCTTCAGTGCTTGAGGATCTTGGAGAGGAAGTCCTTGGCCCGTTCGCTCTCCGGGTGGGTGAAGAACTCCTCGGGGGTACGGTCCTCGACGATGCGGCCGTCGGCCATGAAGACGACCCGGTTGGCCGCGGAGCGGGCGAAGCCCATCTCGTGGGTGACGACGACCATCGTCATGCCGTCGTGCGCGAGTTGGCGCATGACCTCCAGCACCTCGTTGATCATCTCCGGATCGAGGGCCGAGGTCGGCTCGTCGAACAGCAGGGCCTTGGGATCCATGGCGAGGGCGCGGGCGATGGCGACGCGCTGTTGTTGTCCGCCGGAGAGTTGGGCGGGGAACTTGTCGGCCTGGTCGGCGAGGCCGACCCGGTCGAGGAGTTCGCGGGAGCGGGCCGCGGCCCGGCCCTTCTCCCGGCGACGGACCTTGATCTGGGCGAGGGAGACGTTCTGGAGGACGGTCTTGTGGGCGAACAGGTTGAACGACTGGAAGACCATGCCGACTTCGGCCCGCAGCCGGGCCAGGGCCTTGCCCTCCTCGGGCAGCGGTCGGCCGTCCAGGAAGATCGTCCCGGACTGGATGGTCTCCAGGCGGTTGACGGTCCTGCACAGGGTGGACTTGCCGGAGCCCGACGGGCCGATGACGACGACCACCTCCCCCTTGCCGACGGTGAGGTTGACGTCCTGGAGGACGTGCAAGGTCCCGTAGTACTTGTTCACATCACGCAGTTCGATCAAGGGATCGACGGCCATGCCCTGCCCTGCCCACTGTCGGCGTCTCGGTTCGCGCAAACTATCCACGACAATATGGGACTTAACAGACGACACGCACGGTGAGGGATTAACCGTATTTGCGGCCGGGCCCGGCAACGCACCACGGGCGGGCCCGCACCGCCGCCTCACCCTTCCGCGGCCTCCGCGTACACCTGGGAGAGTCCGGGCGCCCCGCTCGCGGCCCACTCGGTCCCCACGGCCACCACGCCGATCTCCCGGCCGGAGGCGAGCCGCACCCGTGGCGCCCCGTCCGGGCCGACCCGCCAGGACGCCCCGGGCACGGTCCGCACGATGACCGTACCGAGGTAGAGGCCGGCGTCGCTGCCGAGCCCGGGCAGCGTTTCGGGGTCGTCGCGCCAGCGGGGCGGGAGTTGGTCGAGCCCGCCCAGGGAGGCGGCCGAACCGTCCAGTTCCAGGCCGGTATCGGCCGCCCGGGCCCGCAACAGGTCGCACTCCCCGAACAGTTCGATCACCCCGTCGGGGTCGTCCTCGAACGCGGTCGCGACATCGGACTCCGATCGGTCGGGGGAACGTCCGCGCCAGGCGCGCAGGAAGGGAATCCTCATGCCCGCAGCCTGGCACCGGTGCGAGCCGCCGCACCCCAGGCGCGCGGGCCCGCCCGGGCCGTGCGCACCGGGTGATGGCGCGTCGCACGTTGACGGGCCGGGGCGGGCTGCCTAGCGTCTGCGGAACCACGTGCAACATCCATCTCGCCAGCCCCACCGTCCTCCAGGGAGTGACCATGCCGCGGACGACGGGCGGCCTCCGGCACCTCGCCGCCCGGGCCGGGGCGGGGCTGCTCGCCCTCGCCGCGGCGATGACCCCCGCGACGGCCGGTACGGTGCCTCCCCGAGCCGGCGCCGCACCCCTGCCCGGGGCGCCGGGCACGCCCGCGGACGGCACCCCGCTCCCCCTCGCCCGACACTTCGACAACCGGGGCGTCAGCGAGGACGCGCACCCCCAGTACGCCGACTTCGACGGCTCCGGCGCCTCGCTCTCCGCCGGCGCCCTCGCCGCGGCCGGCTGGACGCCGGGCCGGACCGTCGCCCTCGACGGGGCCGAGCTCACCTGGCCGCGCCCCACCCCGAGCGGTGACGACAACGTCCGGGCGAACGGACAGTCCGTGCGGGTCGAGGGTCGCGGCGAAGCCCTCGTGCTGCTCGTCGCGGGCACCCGCGGTGACGCCACCGGGACCGGCACCGTGCACTACCGCGACGGCGGGCACGCCTCGTTCGAGTTGACGGCACCCGACTGGCGACGGGGCCCGCTCGGCGCCAAGGCGGTGGCCCTGCCCCACCTCAACAAGCCCTCGGGCCGGGTCGCCGAACGGGCCCTGCTGTACGCGGTCAGCGTGCCGCTGCGCACCGGACGACCGATCTCCTCGGTGACCCTCCCCCGCGATCCGGCCGGCGCCGACCTGCACGTCTTCGCGCTGTCGGTACGGCCCGACGCCACCGGCTGGACCGGCACCTGGTCCGCCGCGCCCGGCACCTACGCCCGGGTGGGTCCGTGGACCGACCGCACCCTACGGCTGGTGACCCGGACCACCGCCGGCGGCCCCCGGGTGCGGCTGCGGTTCGAGAACGCCTTCGCCCGCGAACCGGTGCGGATCGGGGCCGTCTCGGTGGCGCGGCGGCGGGCCGGCGCACAAGCCCTGGGCCGCCCGGTGCCGGTCGCCTTCGGCGGGCGCACCGGGACCGAGGTGCCGGCCGGGGCCCGGGCCGTCAGCGACCCGGTCGACCTCGCCGTGCCGGCCGGGGACGACCTCCTGGTCAGCTTCCACCTGCCCGGCACCGTGCGTGCGCTCCCGCTGCACCGGGAGGCGGCCCACACCTCCTACCTCGGCGGGCCCGGGGACCGGACCCGGGAGACCGGCGGCGGCGCCTACCCGACGACCCTGCGGTCCTGGCCGCTGTTGACCGGCGTCGACGTGGCCGGGGGCGAGGGCTCGTTGGTCGTGGTCGGCGACTCGATCACCGACGCCTCCTCCCGGACCCGGGACACCGACCGCCGCTGGACCGACCTGTTGGCCGCCCGGCTGCACCGACAGCACCGCACGCCCCGGTACGGGGTGCTCAACCAGGCGATCTCCGCCAACCGGATCCTCACCGACCGGTACCCCGGGGACGGGGAGTCGGCGGAGTCCTCCGGCGTCAGCGTGCTCAACCGGCTGGACCGGGACGTGCTCGCCCAGACCTCGCCCCGTGCCCTCCTCGTCTTCCAGGGCGTCAACGACCTGCGGTGGGGGGCCACGGCCGAGGAGGTCCTCGACGGCCTGCGGCGGGTGACCGAACGGGCCCGGGCGCACGGGCTGCGCACGGTGGTCGCCACACTGGCGCCGTGCGGCGGGGAGAAGCGGTGCACGCCCGAGGTCGACGCCCGGCGGCAGAGCGTCAACGCGGCGCTGCGCGCCCGGCCCGGGCACGTCGACGCGGTGCTCGACGCCGACCGGGTGCTCCGGGACCCGGAGCGGCCCGAGCGGCTGCTGCCCCGCTACGACAGCGGCGACCACCTGCACCCGGGCGACGCGGGGCTGGTGGCCCTCACCGACGCCGTGGACCTGCGGGCCCTCGGACCCTGAGCCCGTGCCCGCGGGCTCAGACGTCCAGGTCCACGACGACCGGGGCGTGGTCGGAGGCGCCCTTGCCCTTGCGCTCCTCCCGGTCCACATAGGCGTCGGAGACGGCCTTGGCGAAGGGCTCGTTCCCGTAGACCAGGTCGATGCGCATGCCCCGGTTCTTCGGGAAGGCGAGTTGCCGGTAGTCCCAGTAGGTGTAGGGGTGGTCGTACTTGAGGGGGCGCGGCACCACGTCGGAGAGTCCCGTGCCGCGCAGGGCGGCCAGCGCGGCGCGCTCCGCGGGGGTGACGTGGGTGGCTCCGTCGAAGGCCGCGACGTCCCACACGTCCTCGTCGGTCGGGGCGACGTTGTAGTCGCCGAGCACGGCGAACGGACGGCTGCCCTCGGCGTCCCCCGCGACGGCCGCCTTCAGCGCCTCGAACCACCGGATCTTGTACGCGTAGTGCGCGTGGTCGACCTCCCGGCCGTTGGGCACGTACACCGACCAGACCCGGACCGGTCCGCAGGTCGCGGCGATCGCCCGGGGCTCCTGGACCCCCTCGTACCCCGGGTCGCCCGGCAGGCCCTTGACCACGTCCGCCAGCCCGACGCGGGAGATCACCGCGACCCCGTTCCACCGGCCGGTGGCGTGGACCGCGGCCTCGTACCCCAGCTCCCGCAACTGCTCGGCGGGGAACTGGGCCTCGGTGGTCTTGGCCTCCTGGAGGCACAGCACGTCCGTGCCGGTGCTCTCCAGCCAGGCCAGCAGCCGGGGGGTCCGTGCGGTGATCGAGTTCACGTTCCAGGTGGCGATGCGCATGCCGTCCAACCTACCGGGCGGCTCTGACAGCGCCCGCCCGGTCGGCCCCGGGCACGGCTACCGCGCGATCGTCTCGCCCGGGGCGAGGCGCAGGTGCTCGGTGCCACCGAGGGCGCCGATCTGGCGGTCGTAGATGGGGCGCGCCCGTTCGGTGAGCAAGGCGTCGTGGATGTCGTACGCGCGCCGCGGGGCCACCTCCCGCACGTAGTCGATGACCTCGGAGATCTTGTTCCAGGGGGCCTGCACCGGCAGCAGCAGCGTGTCCACCGGCCGGTTCGGGACGGTCAGGGCGTCCCCGGGGTGGAACAGCGCTCCCCCGCCGCTCCCGGCGCCCTCGACGAGGAACCCGACGTTGGTGACCCGGGGGATGTCCGGGTGGATGACCGCGTGCCACTCGCCGTGCACCTCGACGTCGAAGCCGGCCGCCGTGAAGGCGTCGCCGTGGCCCACCGTACGGATGCGGCCCGGGTGGGCGGCGGCCAACCGCTCGGCCACCGAGCGGAGCGTCCACACGGTGGCCGCCGGGTTCGCGTCCAGGGCCGCGCGGAGGTGCTCCTCGCTGAAGTGGTCGGGGTGCTCGTGGGTGACCAGGATCGTGGTGGCCCCGGCCACGGCGTCCGCCTCGGTGAACCCGCCCGGGTCGATGACCAGGACCTGGCCGTCCCGCTCCAGGCGGACGCAGGAGTGGGTCTGCTTGGTCAGTCGCATGGTTTCCGTCCTGGTGGTCGGCGCCCGTCGTGGGCGGCGGTGCGTGCGCCGGTGGCGCCGGACGGGGCCCGGCACCACCGCGGCGTCACTGGGGGGTGGTCTCCTCCTGGATGATCCGCTGGGCCACCCGGAAGGCCCGGTTGGCCGCGGGGACCCCGCAGTAGACCGCGGTCTGGAGGAGCACCTCCTTGATCTCCCGCGGGGTGAGCCCGTTGCGGAGCGCGGCCCGGGTGTGGGTGGCGATCTCCTCGGTGTGCCCCCCGGCCACCAGTGCGGTGAGCGCGATGGTGCTGCGCATCCGGCGGTCCAGGCCCGGCCGGTCCCACACCTCGCCCCAGGAGTAGCGGGTGACGAACCGCTGGAAGTCCTCGGCGAACTCGTCGGCATCGGCGAGCACCCGGTCCACGTGGGCGTCCCCCAGCACTTCGCGGCGGACCTTGAGGCCGACGTCGTAGCGGTCCCCGGGGCGGAAGCCGCCGGACTGCTGTGCGGCCGGTGCTATGGCGGCGACCGGGGCGGTGGCCGGCGGGGGGATCACGGCCGGGGCGGCGCCCGGCGGGACCAGCCGGTGCTGGCCGGTGGAGTCGACCGAGCCGCCCCACGGCGTGGCGAAGTGCCGCACGAGCAGGTCGGTGACGGCTGCGGGCTGTTCCACGGGGGCCAGGTGCGAGGCGCCGGGGACGACCGCGAGGCGGGCGTCGGGGATCCCCGCGACCAGGGTGCGGGCCTCGGCCGGCCCGGTGACCTTGTCCTCGGAGCCGACCAGGACCAGGGTGGGCACCCCGATCCGGCCGAGCGCACCGCGCGCGTCGAAGTTGGCGAGCGCCTCGCAGGCAGCGATGTAGCAGCCGGGGTCGGTGGTGCGGACCATCTGCACGGCCCACTCGGTGATGGCCGGCTGGGCGGCGGCGAAGCCGGGGGTGAACCAGCGTTCGGGGGAGGACCGGGCGATCGGGTCGAGCCCGTTGGTGCGCACGACCACCCCGCGTTGGCGGAACTCGTCCGCGGTGCCGAACCTGGGGGACGAGGCGATCAGGGCCAGCGAGGCCACCCGGTGGGGGTGGCGCAGGGCGAGGTCGATCCCTATGGCGCCGGCGTACGCGCAGCCCGCGTAGCCGAAGCGCTGTACCCCCAGGTCGTCCAGCAGGGCCAGCAGCCGGTCGGACAGCTCGCCGACCGAGGGGGCGGGTCTGGCGGGGGCGCCGCCGTGTCCGGGCAGGTCGAACCGGAGCACCCGGAGTTGGCCGGAGAGTTCCGGCACCTGCCGGTCCCACATGTGCCAGGTGGTGCCCAGGGACGGCCCCAGCACCAGGACCGGTGCCTCCTCCGGCCCGTCGACGCGGTATTGCAGGGTGTTCGGCGGTGTCTCGCTCACCCGTCAGACCCTCTCATCTCTCACGGGATCCCACATGGCGGTCCCAACCTAACGGCTCCCGTCCCCCACGACGACAGGCCGGCGCCGCAGGAATCGCCGTGGGGGCGGACGGCCGGGACCGACCGCCGGGGGCGGGCCCGTCGCCGCGTGCCCGCGCACCGCCTCGCCCGTGCTGCGTCCCGCAACGGGGCCGGGGTCGGGTTCCCGCCGGGCGGGGCCGGCGAACCGTCCCCGGGCCTCATCGACCCGAACCTCTTGACGCGCTTGCCCCGCAAGGGCATTCTCGGCAATTAAACATAATCATTAGTTCTTGATGTGGTCAGGTGCCGGGGGGCAGGCCATGACCGGTCAGCACACGAGCGAAAGGGCGCGCTCATGTCGACGCAGAACCGAACCGTCATCAGGGGCGGGACCGTGGTCACCGTCGACCCGGCGGTGCCGGACCTCGACCGCGGAGACGTCCTGATCGAGGACGGGAAGATCGTCGCCGTCGCCGAAGACCTCGGCGAGGTCGATGCCGAGGTCATCGACGCGACGTCGATGATCGTGATGCCGGGCTTCGTGGACACCCATCGACACACCTGGCAGGCGCCGCTGCGCAACATCGGCTCGGACTGGACGCTGGGCCAGTACCTCGCCGGCATCCACTTCGGATTGAGCAAGTACTTCCGGCCGCAGGACACCTACGCCGGCAACCTGCTGGGGGCGCTGGAGGCCCTCGATTCCGGTGTCACCACGCTGCTGGACTGGTGCCACAACATCGACACCCCCGAGCACGCCGACGCCGCGGTGACGGCGCTGCGCGACGCGGGCGGACGGGCCGTCTTCGGTCACGCCGGCGGGGCGAGGATGTGGCAGGTGCCGAGTCAGGTCCCGCACGACCGGGACATCCTTCGGCTCCAGGAGGAGTGGTTCAGCAGCACCGACCAGTTGCTGACGCTCGCGTTCGCCGCCCGCGGGCCGCAGTTCGCCACCCGCGAGGTGACGCTCACCGACTGGGAGCTGGTGCGGGAGGCCGGCGTTCCGGTGACCGTGCACGCCGGCGACGGCGAGTGGGGCAAGAGCCGGCCCGTGGCGTGGATGCGCGACAACGGCATGCTCGCCCCGGACGTCACCATGGTCCACTGCAACTCCCTCGGTGACGACGAGCTGCGGATGATGGCCGACGCCGGGTGCAGCGCTTCGGTCAGCGCGGACGTCGAGACCCAGATGGGGCACGGCTGGCCCGCGACCGGGCGGCTGGTGGAGGCGGGCATCCGACCGAGCCTGTCCATCGACGTCTGCACGTCCAACGGCGGCAGCATGTTCGGCGCGATGAAGACCACCATCAGCACCCAGCGCGCGCTGGACAACGCGGCGGAGGAGCACGCCGGCGAGCAGGACCGCGTGAAGCTGACCTGCCGGGACGTCCTGGAGTTCGCGACGATCGAGGGCGCTCGGGCCACCCGACTCGGCCATCGCACCGGCAGCCTCACCCCGGGCAAGGAGGCCGACGTCGTCCTCGTGAGGACCGACACGCTGGCCATGACCCCGATGAACAACCCCGTCGGCGCACTCGTCTACTCGGCACACGTCGGGTTGGTCGACACCGTGCTCGTGGCCGGGAAGGTCGTCAAACGACACGGCTCGCTCGTCGGCGTCGACCTCTCCCGGGTGCGCGAACTCGCGGCAGCGACACGCGACCACCTGATCAGGAGTGCCGCGTCGGACCCCGCCATCGGCGACGCCAGGACCGGCGGCTCGTGGGTTCCCGGCACCGTCTACGTCGACTGATCCGCACCCGCCCGCCACCGGCCTTCCGCCCCGCGGCCCGGTACGCCGCGACCCACGAGACTTGGAGCAGCCCGCATGAGAGCCGCGATCACGCACGCCTTCGGACAGCCACCACGGATCACCGACGTCCCGGACCCGACACCAGGCGAGGGAGAAGTGCTGCTGCGCGTCCGCGCGGTCGGCGTCTGCGGGTCGGACGTCAAGGTCAACAGCGGCGCCCTGCCTGGTGTCCGGCTCCCCCTGGTCCAGGGGCACGAGGTGGCCGGGGAGATCGTCGGAGACGGACACGGGTTCGCGGACGGCCAACGCGCCGCCGCCTACATCTTCCAGCCCTGCGGGCAGTGCCCCTGGTGCCTGCGCGGCGAGACCACGCTGTGCCCGACCGCCCCGAGGATCGGCTTCGAGCGGGACGGCGGTCTCGCCGACTACCTCGTGATGCGCCCGCAGGACCTGCTCCCGTTCGGCGACGGCCTCGATTTCGCCGAGGCCGCCGTCGCGATGGACGCCGTGACCTCTCCCTGGCGGGCGCTCCACGTCCGGGGACGGATGGAGCCGGGCCAGAAGGTCCTCGTCGTCGGCGCGGGCGGGCTCGGACTGCACGCGTGTCAGATCGCCCGCGCCGCAGGCGCTCGCGTGGCCGTGGTCGACGTCTCCGCGCACAGCCGTCGACTCGCCGGGGCCCAGGGCGCGGAGTTGGCCGTCGACCCCTCGGACACCGATCCGCTGAAGGAGTGGAGCGGTGACGGTGTCGACCTCGCCCTGGAGGCGTCGGGCAGCCCGCAGGGATTCGCGACCGCAGCCGCCTGGCTGCGGCCCGGGGGCACGCTCGTGTGCTGCGGCTACAAGCCGGGTCACGACTTCGGCCTCGATTCCACGACCTTGGCGCTGGGCGAGATCAACGTGGTCGGCTCGCGGGGCGGCAGCCTCTCCGACTCGCGCGACGCGCTCGCCGCCGTGGAGCGGGGCGACATCAATCCGATCATCGCCGGCACCGGCACGCTCGACGACGTGGGCACCTTCATCCGTCGACTGTCCGAAGGCGATGTCGTCGGGCGGCTCGTCGTCCGGCTCTGACACCGCGCCGGTCGGGCACCGGCTGGACGCCCGTGCCGGAGCCACACCGTTCACCAAAGAGCAAAATCATTAGGCTCGTCCTGCTCGGGATCGGCCAACAACACTTCTTGCCGTGGATTCCTCGTCGACCCGGGAGGGGCAAACCCGTGACCACAGAGAACACCGTCAACCAGATCCGTGCGCTGGAGGAAGAGCGCTACGCGGCGATGACCGCCGGCGACGTCGTGGCACTCGACCGACTCTTCTCCGCGGACCTCGTCTACACCCACTCCGACGCCTCGCGCGACACGAAGGACAGCTATCTGCGCAAGGTGACCGAGGGGTTCTTCCGCTACGGACCCGTCAGCCACCCGGAGCACCGCATCGTCGTGCACGGGGACTGCGCCTTCGTCGCCGGCGACATGCGGTGCGAGGTACGGGTCGACGGGGTGCCGCGCGTGCTGAACAACAGCGCACTGGCCGTCTGGGGCAGGGAGGGCGACTCCTGGGTCCTCCTGGCCTACCAGCCCACCCCCCACTCCTGAGGGTCGCCCTCGTTCGTGGCCGAGCACGAGAAGGAACTGCACCTCCTCGCCGTCCGCCGGGACACGGCCGGCTTCCAGCACGTGCACCCGGTGCGGGACGG